>JAYUPP010000566.1:0-5655 GCA_043760045.1 Betaproteobacteria bacterium | reverse complement strand
GCCACACACTGCGCATCGAACACGCGCTGGCGCTGGGGGATGCCGAACGCGCGCGCGCCGACGTGCCGCTGGTGCTGGCACTGCGGCTAACGTACGAGTGCACCACGCTGTACCGCTGCCGCGTGGGCTGGGCCGCCGTGCGCGTGCTGCAGGCGCTGCGGGACCCGCAAGCAGCCACGTTGTTAACACGCGAAGTGGCCTGGGTGCAGGCCACGGCACGCGAGCAGGTGCCGGTCGCCTTTCAGCCGTCGTTTTTGCAGCGCAACCCGGTCAACCGGGCGCTGCTGGCCGCGCTGCCCCAGCTCGCCAAGCCCGATTGATCGCTGCTGCGGCGACCTGCGCGGACGGCTTGGCCTGCGCGGGCTGCGCGGGCGCCGGCGCCCGGGCCTGCATCCACCACCCCCTAGAACGAGCAGCGGCGCGCCCGCAGACGTGACGCCTGCGTGACGCCACGCTCTCTATCGTGCTTTTCACCGGTGCCACAGGCACCTCTGGAGCACGAACATGAAACTGTCGACTCTGTCATTCGCGCTGGCGGCTGCACCAGCCCGTGCGCCACTGCACCGGGTGGCGCACCGCTGGGTGGTGCTGATGGGCCTGGCCGCAGCCCTGGCAGGCTGCCTGGGGGGCAGCGACCCCGAGCCGCCGCCGCCCAGCGTGGGCAGTGCCACCTTGGGTGCTGCGGGTGGTGTGGTGGACGGGCCCGACGGCGTGCGGCTGGCCCTGGCCGCCGGCGCAGTGGCCAGCGACGTGACCTTTCGCATTGCACGCGACAGCAGCGGTGCCCCGCCCGTGCCGTCTGGGGTGGAGCTGGCCAGTGCCATCTACGCCATCACACCGCACGACATGCCCTTTGAAGAGGGCGCTTCGGTGCAGTTGCCCGTAGACCATGCGCTGGCCGCCGGCCGGCCCACCTTCTTGATGAAAGCGTCACCCAACGGGCGCTGGACGGTGGTGGTCAACAGCACCAGCACCAGCACCAGCACCAGCACCAGCACCAGCACTGGCGATGCAAAGAGCCAAAAGCTCACCGCCAGCGTGGCTTCGCTGTCATTCCTGGCCGTGGGCGTGTGCAGCGAAAACCAGATCCAGGGCCTGCTCAACCAGACCTGCCCCGCCAACAACCAGTTGTCGTGGACGCTGCTGAACGGCAATGGTGTGGTGGTACCGGTGCAGCAGGACCAAAGCAACGGTGCGACCTTGCCGGTCGTGACGGTGACAGAGGCCAGCGCGCTGACGCTGCGACTGACCTGGACCCGTGCTGCGGGCACCAACCGCAGCGATGAACTGAACACCGGCCATACACAGGCCTGGTCGGGCGGGCTGGTCGTGGGGCGCAATTCGGAAATCGTTTTTGGTGCCGGTGCACCGTTGTCTGAAGCGGTCAACAACAACAACTTCAGCCGCACCTTTTTGGTCAACATCGACCCGGCACGCACCCAGGGCGCCGGCAGGCCCAACGGCACGGTGCGCACGCTGCTCGCGCAGGCGCGCTACAGGCAAGCACCTGTGGGCGCATTTTTTGCAGCCGATTGGGAGTTTGTGGCTTTCATTCCCATACGCGTGCGTTACGGCGGCGCCCAACCCAGCGTGACAGCGCCCACGCCGGCCAACCCATCTGTCGCCGAAAACGCGACCTTCACGCTGGACGCCACGGCCAGCGGGCGCGGCATCCTGACCTACCAATGGCGCTACTACAACAACGCACAAGACACGGCCGTGCGCGCCGCTGAAGGCATCAACAACCTGGTGCGCTACACCAGCCCGCCGGCCCAGCTGGGCTGGAACGGGCGCATCTACTACCTGCAGGTGTGCAGCAGCAGCGGCACGCCGGCCGTCACGGTCTGCGTCGACAGCCCGGCTTCGCCGCTGGCCGTCACCACATCCACACAGTTCACCAGCTTCACCAGCCAGCCCGTGGTGCGCAGCATCGTTGAAGGCGAAGGCACCACCTTTGGCGCCACCGTCACCGGCACGCCATGACCCACCTTGCGCTGGCACAGCGGTGTCACCTGCAGCAACAACCCGCTCTTGGGGCGCAGTTGCAGCGGCACGCCGCTGGCCGACGGCGCCGGCACGGGCGTGTTGTTGGGTGCGGGCATCAGCGGCAGCAACAGCAGCAGCTTGACGCCGTCCACCGTGCCCCTGGCTGCCAACGGCACCACCATTGCCGCACAGGCCAGCCAAAGCGGCCTGGGCAATGCCACGTGGAGCGATGTGGTGACGCTGGGCGTTCAACTGCGGCCGGTGGCTGCTGCCTTCACGCAGCCACTGACCACACCACGCACGGTGCTGCAAACCGGCAGCCTCGACTTCAGCGCCGTGGTCAGCGGCAGCGAGCCCATCAACCGTGCTTGGTCAGTCAACGGCACGGCGGTGAATGCGGGGCAGTTGGCCTGCGGTGGTGCCAGCGTGGCTTTTCCAGCGGCCGATGTGCTGCGGCTCAGCAATGTGCCGTTGACGTGCGAAGGCGCCGTCATCACGCTGGGCATCGACAACCGGGCCACAGCGGCCGGCCAGCGGCCAACCGCAACGGCGCTGCTCAACGTCACCCCGCTGGCCGTTGCACCCGTGTTCAGCACACACCCGGCCAGCGCAGCGGTGGATGCCAACCTGAACACAGCCGCCGGCACGGCCAGCTTCAACTTCACGCTCGCCGCGGGCAATGGCAGCGTGGCCTGGCAGTGGTTGTTGAATGGCCAGCCGCTGACGAGCGGCAGCGCACAGGCCGGCAACGGCGTGCTGCAGGCCGCCACGGTCAGAGACGCCAGCGGCACGCTGGGCGCTGGTGCGGGTGTCGGGGCTTCCGGCACGCTGACGCTGAGCAACGTGCCGCTGGCCGCCAATGGCGCCACGCTCAGCGTGCACGTCACGCGCACGGTGGCAGCGGCCAACACCAGCAGCACCAGCCAGCCGGCCACGTTGACCGTCAACACCGGCGTTGTGAGCAACGCCATCACCGCCACCCAGGTGGTGGCTGGAAACGAATGGAGCATGGTGCTGCGGCCCGATCGCACGGTGTGGGCCTGGGGTGGGCGGCACCGCAACAACGGCACGGTGCAGGTTGCCAACCTGGCGCCGGCCAACCAGGCGCTGCGGCCACAAGCGATGTACCCGCAGGTGCTGACCGACGTGCATGCGGTGGCCGGGTGGACGAACAGCTTCTGGGCCCTGAAGGGCACACCCGGCACAGCCGCCAGCCGTGTGCTGCACTGGGGCAACGCGGCGTGGGGCACCGACGGCCGCGGCACCGACGGCAACGGCGGCACGGCAGGCCAGCCACCCGGCAGCCGTTACAACGAAGCCGCGCCGGTGGAGGTGCTGGAAAGCGTGAACAACCTGGCGCAGCCGGTGGACCGTGTGTGTGCCATTGCCGGGGGCTCGCGCTTGTTGATGATCCGCGCCATCAGCAGCGCCGGCATCACCACCAACTGCAACGCCGGGTCGGCCAAAACGGTGTGGATCGTCGGTTCCATGACGCCCATTGCCGACCAGCACAATGCGCTGGCCCGTGCCCTGCCCGGCCTGCCCGCCGATTCACCACCGGCGCAAGTGTTTTTTGGCAGCACCTCGTCGGGTTCACCGCCGCTGGTCATAACGCTGGAAGACGGCCGGCTGTACGGCCACGGCGACGACTTCTACAACGGCCTGGGCATGCCCTTGCCGCAGCCCGGCAACCGCCGCGTGGGTGACGCCAGCGGCCCGCAACAACTGCCTGCCAGCTGGGGCGCAGCGCGCAGCCTGGGCATGAGCTTTTTCTCCTCGCTGTTTGTCGTGCGCGTTGACGGCTCGGTGATGAGCAGCGGCTACAACAGCAGCGATGAACTGGGGCTGGGCGCGCTGGTCTCGGGCACACAGGTCAACGGCCCCCTGCCGCTGCTGGCGACCAGCTGCGCCGCCACGCCCTGCACCAGTTTGATCAGCGGCGTGACGGTGCTGGTCAGCAACGACAGCCAAAGCACCCTGGCGCTGCAAGCCGGCCAGATTCTGGGCTGGGGCAGTGGCGCCCAGGGGCTGCTCGGGCCTGGGGTGGCCGGCAACCAAAAGCAGTCCTATCCGCGCCCGGTGCCCACCCCCATTTCGGGCTTCACGGCCCTGTCGTCGGCCCAGGGCCATGCACTGGCCATCGGCCCAGGCCAGGTGGTTTACGCCTGGGGCAGCGGCTTGCGTGGTGCCTTGGGCGACGGCGTCGACGGCAGCCAGCGCAGCGCGCCGCAAGAGGTGCTGCCCTGAGGCCCGCGCAAGGACAGGAGTAAGCGCAGGAGCAAGCGCAGGAGCAAGCGCAGGAGCAAGCGCGGTGGGGCGGAAGTAAGATGAACTTTTGCCCCATAGCTGCACTGGGCAGCACTGCACACCATGAACCTCATCGAACCCATCCTGGCCGACGTGGCCGCCATCACGGCCATCCGACGCGACATCCACGCCCATCCCGAGCTGTGTTTTCAAGAGCAGCGCACCGCTGACGTGATTGCCAAGGCGCTGACCGACTGGGGCATCCCCATCCACCGTGGCCTGGGCAAAACCGGTGTCGTGGCCATCATAAAAAACGGCAGCAGCCCACGCGCGGTGGGCCTGCGCGCCGACATCGACGCGCTGCCGATGACCGAACACAACACCTTTGAACATGCCAGCAAGCACCAGGGCAAGATGCACGCCTGCGGCCACGACGGCCACACCGCCATGCTGTTGGCGGCGGCCAAGCACCTGTCACAGCACCGCAACTTTGACGGCACCGTTTATCTCGTCTTCCAGCCTGCGGAAGAAGGCGGCGGCGGCGCGCGCGAAATGATGAATGACGGCCTGTTTGAGAAGTTTCCGATGGAAGCCATCTTTGGTGCCCACAACTGGCCGGGCATGCCGGTGGGCATGGTGGGCGTGAACCCGGGCGCGATGATGGCCAGCAGCAACGAATTCAAGATCGTCATTCGCGGCAAAGGCAGCCACGCCGCGCTGCCGCATCTGGGCATCGACCCGGTGCCGGTGGCCTGCCAGATGGTGATGGCCTTCCAGACCATCATCACCCGCAACCGCAAACCCATAGACCCCGGCGTCATCAGCGTCACCATGATCCACGCCGGCGAGGCCACCAACGTGGTGCCCGATGCGGTGGAACTGCAGGGCACCGTGCGCACCTTCTCGATCGAAGTGCTGGACCTGATAGAAAAACGCATGCGCGAAGTGGCCGAGCACACCTGCGCCGCGTTTGGTGCCGGTTGCGAATTCGAATTCACACGCAATTACCCGCCCACGGTGAACCACGCCGCCGAGACCGAATTTGTGCGCCAAACCCTGGCGCAAGTGGTGGGCGAACACAACGTGGTGCCCTTTGAGCCGACGATGGGTGCCGAAGACTTCAGCTACTTCCTGCAGGTCAAACCGGGCTGTTATTTCACGCTCGGCAACGGCGACGGCAGCCACCGCGAAGGTGGCCACGGCCTGGGGCCCTGCATGTTGCACAACCCCAGCTACGACTTCAACGACGAATTGATCCCGCTGGGCGCCACGCTCTGGGTGCGCCTGGCCGAAGCCTGGCTCGCGGCCCCGCGCTGAAGGCCGGGCTCGCACGATGGTCGCGGCGCATTTCTCCCAAAGCTACGCGCAAGCGCGCGCCAAGTTCCTGGCGGCGGCAGCGGCGGCCGACCTCGACGTCCAGTC
>JAYUPP010000565.1:0-5663 GCA_043760045.1 Betaproteobacteria bacterium | reverse complement strand
GCGATGCGTGGGACAAAACGCAGGTGCTGCCGCATGGATTGACAGGTGGCGACGATGCCACGCTGGTGATACCGCGAACCTCGCCGCCGGCCGGATGGGGCGCGGGGGTCACAGGCCCAGCGGCGCCGTGGGTGCCGCAGCAGCCGCAGACGGCAGGCTGCGCGCTGCCGCCGGCACCGTTGCCGTTGCCGTTGGCGGCGCCGGTCGCCAACGTCGCATCCGCAGCGCCAGCCGCCAACGTCGCATCGGCAGCGCCAGCCGCCAACGTCGCATCCGCAGCGCCGGTGCCCTGCAGCGCTGCCGACGCCGCCGCGGCCACAGCTACCGCCAGGCCACCGGTGCCGGCCGCCAATGTCGCTTCTGCGGCGCCTGCCGCGCGCGGCAAATGGGGGTTGGTGGCGGCGGCTGCTGCAGCGGCGACCGTGGCCGTCATGGCCTTTGTGCTGTGGCCCAAACCAACGCCCGCACCGGCCGTTTCAGTGGCTGCCGATCCGGTGTCGGTGACCCCCGCAGCGGCCCCGGCAGCTGTTCCTGCTGCGGCCCCTGTCGTTGCGGCGCCTGCGGTGGCGATGCCCTCGACATCAGGGCCTGGCGCGCCTGCTGCGCCGAACATTTCTAACGCAGCGGCCGGTGCCGCAGCCCCAGTCGCCGCCACGGTGGCGCCATCGGCCCGCGCCGTGCCAGAGTCTGAAATCAAGGCGGCTGCGCCTGCTGTGGCGCGCGCAAGCAACAAGCCCGCCAACACCGCGCCTCCGGTTTCTGGCAAGTCGGCGCCGGTCTCAGGGGCAGACCGCCCGCCGAGCACCGGCGCGGCTGAAACGCCGTCTGCGGGCTACAGTGCCGCGCCCGCTGGTCCAGCGGCGGCCCAGCCGGCCAACACGGGCGCGACGCCTGCGACTGCAGCGCTCGGCACTTCGGTGCCGTCGAATAGACCGCAGACCGCAGAACCTGCCGCAGCGCCAGCAACGGCAACGGCAACGGCGAGTCCGCAAAGCAAATGCGCGGGCCGCAATCCGCTGGCTCACTTCCTTTGCATGGAACGCGAATGCCTGCGCGGCAGCTTTGCCGGCCACGCCGACTGCCAGGCTTGGCGCAAAGATGCCAAGCGCGAATGAAGAGCCGCTGACAGCGCACGCGCGCTGAACAGGCGCTGCGGCAGCACACCGGGCCCAGGGTAAGGCTGGATGACAGGCTTGCGTCTGCCGGGTTACACCCTGCAGATGAAATTTTGCCGTGATCGGGGACGTTGCCCTGCATCATGGAAGTTAGGCCCCCACCCCACCGGAGTGCAATTTGCCCGCTCAAGATACCCGTCCCCATGCTGCTGCCTGGCCCCAGCGGCTGCCGCACCAACTGGTGGTGCCCGACACCAGTCTCTGGTTCAACCTGGAGGTCAGCGCACGCCGCTATCCGCACAAAGCCGCTTATGTTTTCCTGGGGCGCGAGCTCAGCTTTTCGCAGCTGCACCAACAGGCCGAGGCGTTGGCCGGCTGGCTGCAGGTGCAGGGTGTGGCCAGCGGCGACCGGGTGTTGCTGTTCATGCAGAACTGCCCGCAGTTTGTGATCGCCTTTTACGCCGTGCAACGAGCCAACGCGGTGGTGGTGCCGGTGAACCCGATGAACCGCGCGCAGGAACTGGCCCACTGCATCACCGACGCCCAGGCTCGCGTGGCCATCACCACCGCCGACCTGGCGGCGCTGGTGGCTGAAGCCAGCCTCAGCGTCACCCCCGATCAGCGCCTGGCGCATGTGCTGGCCACGCGTTTTGCCGACGCCTTGCCCGAAACGGTGGCAGCTGAAGAAGCGCCCGCTGCCACCGTGCTGCAGTGGTTGCAAGCCGACCCCGCGCTGCCCGCTGGCACCGTGCGCTGGGTAGATGCGCTGGCAGCAGGCCATCGCCCGGGCCCGGCCACCACTGGCCCTGATGACATGGCTTTGTTGCCCTACACCAGCGGCACCACAGGCATGCCCAAAGGCTGCATGCACACCCACCGCACGCTGATGCACAACGTGGTGGGCGGCGGCCTGTGGGGCCATGCCAGCGCCGAATCGGTCAGCCTTGGGGTGGTGCCCATGTTCCACATCACCGGCATGGTCTACGGCGTGTTGTCGTCGGTGTATCTGGGCAGCACCGTGGTGCTGCTGCCGCGCTGGGACCGTGAACTGGCCGGGCGGCTGATTTCGCGCCATGCGGTGACGCACTGGACCTGCATTCCCACCATGATCATCGACCTGTTTGGCAGCCCCAACTACCAGCAGTTTGACCTCTCGAGCCTGCGTTATGTGTCGGGCGGCGGCGCAGCCATGCCGCAGGCCGTGGCGCAACGGCTGCTGGACGAATTCGGCATCAGCTTTGCCGAAGGTTACGGCCTGACGGAAACTGCCGCGCCCACGCATGCCAACCCGCCAGAGCGCGCCAAGTTGCAGTGCCTGGGCATCCCCATCTTCGGCACCGACAGCCGCGTCATCAACCCCGAAACTCTGGAAGAGCTGCCGGCTGGGGAAAGTGGCGAAATCGTGACCCACGGGCCGATGGTGTTCAAAGGCTACTGGCGCCACCCTGAAGCCACGAAAGCGGCCTTCATCGACATCGACGGCAAGGCGTTTTTTCGCACTGGTGATTTGGGCCGGCGCGACGAAGAAGGCTACTTTTTCATCACCGACCGGCTGAAGCGCATGATCAACGCCAGCGGTTACAAGGTTTGGCCCAGCGAGGTGGAACTGCTGCTGTACCAGTGCCCGCTGGTGCAAGAGGCCTGCGTCATTGCGGCCAAAGACAGCTACCGTGGTGAAACCGTCAAGGCCGTGGTGGTGTTGCGCAGCACGGCACCGGCGGGCACGGCAGAGCAGGACATCATCGACTGGTCACGCCAGCACATGGCGGTCTACAAGGCGCCGCGCCTGGTGCAGTTTGTGCAAGCGCTGCCGAAGAGCGGCTCGGGCAAAGTGATGTGGCGCTTGCTGCAAGAGCAGGAGCCCACTTCCGCGCCGGCAAGCCACACAGCCTGACAATGCCGGCATGTCCACCGGCAGTGCCATCCCCGTTCCACCCTCATTCGTAGCGCTGCACCTGAAACCAGGACGCAGCAAGCCCCACACGGCGTGGCATGAAATTTCCGAGCGCCACGAGTTCTGTGACGACCTGGCCCAGATGCTGGTGGACCGGGCGCGTCACACGCAGTGGGACCTGGGGTTGGACGAGGGCACCGTGCTTGAGCGCATGCATCTGGCTTTGGCTGATGCCGCCGAGCCGGTGGTGTCGAGGCCCGAGGCGCAGTGGGTGGTCTGCCGCCTGTCTGAACTGCTGGGTTGGCCGATGCCGACGGCGCTGCCCGAAACGATGCCCGGCAGCGCCTGACCGCGTTATGGCCCGGCTGCCGCAGCGCCGGCATCGGCACCGGCATCGGGCAGAGCTTCGTGCAGCCGGTACCAGCCCACACCCTGAGCGTCGGTTGCGCAGTCGGCCTGGCCCCGGTGCAGCAGTAAGTTCAGGCAGGCCAGGGCCTCGCCCGTGGCCATGCTCAGCAGCGGTGCGTCGGTCTCGGCAATGCTGCGCGCGAACAGCGCGCTGAACACATCCACTGCACGTTTGGGTTGGCTCAAGCTGCGGCGCAAGCGTTGCAGCGCCACGTCCTGCCCGCGCCGCAGCGCTTCGATGCGGGCATGCAGGCCCCGGAAACACTCGTTGTGCGCTGGCAGCACCAGCACGTCGTCCGGCACTGCTTGTTGCAGCTTGTCCAGCGACGCCAGCCAGTCGGCCATCGGGTTGGCGTCGGGCTCGGTGGGGTAAACCGACACGTTGGACGAGATGCGCGGCAGCACCTGGTCGCCCGATATCAACAACTTCAGTTCGGGGCAGTACAGGCAGGCGTGTTCAGGTGAGTGACCGCGCCCCACAATAACGCGCCAGGTGTGCGCGCCAATCTGCAGTTCCTGGCCGTCGCGCAGCCGCACAAAACTGTCGGGCAAGGTGTGGATGTGGCGGCCGAAGTTGCCGAAGCGGGTGCGGTAGTTTTCCAGCGCCTGTTCGCTCCAGCCGGCATGGCGGTAAAAGCGCAGCGCGTCTTCGGGCGCCTCACGGCCGGTGTCGGCCACCAGCGCACGGCAACTCAGATATTCCAGCTGCGTGATCCACAGCCGCACGTTGAATTTTCGAGTTAGCCAGCCCGCCAGGCCAATATGGTCGGGGTGCATGTGGGTGACGAGAACGCGGCTCAAGCTGCGCTCGTCGCGTGCGTTGGCAAACAGTTCGCGCCAGGTTGCAGCCGCGTCGTCGGTGCGCATGCCCGTGTCGACCAGGGCCCAGCCGTCACCGTCGTCCAGTGCCCACAGGTTGATGTGGTTCAGGCTGAAGGGCAAAGGCATGCGGATCCAGTGCACACCCGGCGCCACCTCCAGCGTGTGGCCGCGCTCGGGCGGGCCCGCGAAGGGGTAGTCCAGCTTGGCCTTGGCCGGTGCACTGTCGAATCCGTCTGCCATGGGTTTGAGCTTTCGCCATCAGGTCTGAGCGCCGCTCGGTTGGGCGGCAGGCTGCCAGGACTTTAACGGCCGTGCCGGCTGCAGGGCTGCCAGTTTGGCGCGCAGCCGGCATCTGATGCATTAGCTGCGGCAGTGGCTGCGGCAGCGGCGCATGGCCGCTGTGCCAACGGATGGTCGTCTCAGCCTGACGCGGCTTCGCTGACGTTGGCACTGACCGCAGCCAGCGGGTTGCCCTCGGCGTCCAGCGGTCTGATGTTTTGCGCCAAGTCGCCTTTGGGGCCCTGCGTCAGTTCATAGCTGACCCATCCGCCTTGTTTCAAGGTGCGAAACCCATCCATCTGAACCGCCGAAAAGTGAGCAAAGACGTCGGCACCGCCTTCTGCGGGCTCGATAAACCCAAATCCTTTGGCATCGTTGAACCACTTGACTGTGCCTTTGGCCATGCCACCCGCTCCCCTCATTCGACCTCAGAAATTTTGCGCCTGCGTTTGCCGCATCGTCAAGATTGCGAAGCCGTCAATCGTGGGGGGCGCCGAGCGTCAAGCCTGGCACTGGCGGCACTGCGGGCGCGGCGGGCTGGCCGGCTGAGCCATCGGGAAAAATGGCAGCAGCTGCAGGCTTGAAGCTTGCCGTTTTAGGCCAACATGCCGATGCAAGGGAATCAGCGCAGCGCGACCCTGTGACTACAGATCTACTCGATAGAATGGCGCATGCCTGAGGAAACTCCCCGTCAACCAAGAATGCCGCCTGGTCAGCATGTGCCGGGTCAGGCGCCCGGGCAACAGCCGGGTGTTTTGCCTGACCGGGACACCGGTGGCACCGTGGTCGCCGAGCGCAAGGCGGCGCGCACCAAACCGCCATCGCTGTACCAAGTGGTGCTGCTCAATGACGACTTCACGCCAATGGAGTTTGTGGTCATGGTGCTCAGACAGTTTTTTCAGCGTGATGCTGATACGGCCACGCACATCATGTTGAAGATTCACCACGAAGGTCGTGGCATCTGTGGCGTCTACCCGAAGGACGTTGCAGCCACTAAAATTGAATTGGTGCTGACGGCTGCACGCCGTGAAGGACACCCTTTGCAGTGCATTATGGAGGCCGCATGATTGCGCAAGAGCTTGAAGTCAGCCTGCACATGGCGTTTGTCGAAGCACGCCAGCAGCGCCACGAGTTCATCACCGTCG
>JAYUPP010000564.1:0-5678 GCA_043760045.1 Betaproteobacteria bacterium | reverse complement strand
GCGCCACAGCGCCCGGGGCGCGCTGGCCGGTGCGCGCAGCAGGCGGCAGCCCCACTGCAGCACCCGCATCCGGGCCATCCACTGCTGCGCCTGCGCGGGTGGCGGCGCTGCTGGCGCGGTTTGCGGCCCAACGGCCGTTGCCAACGTCAGCACCTGCCGGCGCAGCACAGGGGTTGAGGCCGAAGACCGGTGTTTCAGCGTCGCATCGCGCCACGCCTGCGTTTGGCAATGTGGTGCCGTTGCGGGGTGCGGCCGGGTTTCCGTTCCAAGCACGCCTTGAGCCGCACAAAGTTGCAACGCCAGGCCAGGCACTGAAATGGCGGCACTGGTCCCGGGTGCTGGACCGGGCGGCCTGGGGTGCAACGGGCGCGGCAGCTACCGCCGCGGCGCCTGAAATCGCAGCACTGCTGGCGCGGGGCCAGCAGGCGTCATTTGATGACGCTGCGGCACCTGCGCTGCTGCATGCGCCCGCTGGTAAAGGGCTGGCCGCAGCCACGGCTGCGCTGCGGCCCAGCGCACAGGCTTCGTCACACCCAGGCCCAGCGGCCACCAGCTCGCCAACCGCGTGGCGCGGGCCCAGCGAGCGGGCGGTGGCTGAAGCCCTGCCTGCGCCTGCCGACGGTGGCGACGCACTGGCCAGCCTGTCGGCATCGATGGCGCGCCTCGAAAGCCAGCTGGCAGCTTCTGCTTCAGCCTCTGCTTCAGCCACTGCCTCTGCCCAAACTCCGGTGGCGCCGCAGTGGCTGAGTGACGACGACACACTGGCCGAGCGCATCCACGACATCCTGCGCCGCCAGGCCCGCCGCCACGGGATCGACACGCCGTGAAGATCAAACCCATGCTCGGCAGTTTCGAGCTGCCCGGCCTGCAACGCATTGGCACGCAGGAACGGCGGCACCTGGTGGCCGTGGCCGTGCCCGGGTTGGCCGGCGTTTATCACCAAGACCTGGGGGCCGCTGCCGCGCGCATCGTGCTGCAGGGCACACTGGCCGGTGACGAAGCGCGCGAGGCTTTCCTGGGCGCGCTGCGCCCGCCGCTCGGCGCGGGCGAGCCGCTCGACTTTGTGGCCGACATCACCACCGCCACAGAAATCGAACAGGTGTTGATTGCTGACCTGGACGTGGCTGAAGTGGCCACCAGCGCCGACGGTTTTCGTTATGCGCTGACGCTGCTGCAGTACACCGAACCGCCGCCACCGCCAGCCGACCCCGGGCTGGAAGATGCGCTGGCGCTGGAAGCGCAAGACCTCTTCGACACCAGCAAGTTGCCCGAGCTGCTGTCGGCGCCCAACTTCGGCAACCCGGTGCCGCCGCTGGAAAGCACGATCGACGGCGCCAAGGCCGCGCTCGATTCCTTGACGGCGCTGGGCCCGCAGCTCAGTGAATTGTTCGGCAGTGCTTGAACCCGGCCGTCAACATGCCCACGGTTTTTGAACGCCTGGACCTCAGTCTGCAAGGCAACGGGCTGACGCTGGCCATAGTCGGCGAAGCCGCCAAGCTGCTGACGGCCGGCCAGCAACTGCAGGCGCTGATTGCCAATCCGCCGGCGGGCATCACCACACTGGCCACCAGCCTGGCCGATGTAGCTTTGCCCACACTGGATGTCAGCGGCTTTGCTGGCGCGTTGGCGGGCCTGTCGGACTTGGTGCCTGCCGACTTGGGCGATGCCACCGCCAGCGTGAGCGCGGCTTTTGATGCGTTGCAGATCAACGCCGGGGTGCAGCTGACGGGCCAACTAACGGTTTATGTGAACGGCGTGAAAGGCATCCAGCGCCTGCTGGCCACCGACTTCACACCGCCGCCCGACCTGTTTGCGGCCAGTGCCAGTGCCGCAGCACCTGAAACCGACGCTGCTGCGCCCCTTGCGGCAGCGACCCGCCCCACCGCGGCGCACGCGGCGCGCATTCAAGTTAGCGCGCCGCGCGCAGCGCACATGCCCCCCGCCGCGCGCGACGCCAGCGCCAACGCCGCGCAGGCCCGTGCCCGCCGCCTGCAGGCGCTGGCCAGCAGCAACGCCTACTTCAGCGCGCAGCCGGCCTTCGACGCGCCGGCGTTTGTTGAATATCTGCACCGCGCTTTTGCAGGCCTGCCGCGTGAACAGGCCAAGGTGCGCAAGCTGCCTTTCATCGACAACTTGCGCTGGCTGCTGATCAACACCGTGCACATGCGCACGATGGACGCGGCCACGCTGCAGCAACACATCGGCAGCACGCTGCAGGCCTTGGCCACTTTTTTGAACGGCGCGGCCGACTGGCCGCTGGGCGCCACAGCAGCGCAGCTTCAAGGCCTGGCGGCGCAGGTTGACCTGGCGGCGCTGCACACCGAGTCGCAAACACTGAGCACGCGCCTGACAGCCATTGCAGCGGCGGTGGCAAGTGCCGCCGCAGATGCACCCGGCACCGCAGCCGACATCGCCGCCGCCCACACCGCGCTCGACACCCTGCTGCCGCGCCTGGCTCAGGCCGACGCCCAGTTGTTTGCCGGTGGCCAGGTGGCTGCGGCCACGCGCAGCCTGCAACGGCTGCCGATGGACCTGGACCGCCAGGTGCGCCGCGTTGCACAAGCGGTTGCACCCACGCACCTGGCCAACACTTTTGAGGCCATGGTCGCCGAGATCAACGCGGCCGTGGGCGTTGACGCGCCCGAGCGGGTGGCGCGCGACATCGGCGCCCTGCTGGGCGACGTGACAGCGGCGCTGGATGCTTTCGACATCGCCCCGCTGCGCGACGCCATGGGCACCGCCATCACCGCGCTGAACACCGCCGCCGGCGGCATTGAACAGGGCCTGGCCGGCGTAGCTGCACAGGTGGCCGTGGCCTTCGACGGCCTCCACAGTGCGCTGGCCAGCGTAGACCCCGCGCCGCTGGTGGCCCAGGTGCAGCAGGCCATCACGCGCCTGGGCGCGGCGCTGGCCGCACGCATCGAAGCACTGTTTGAACCCATCCGCAGCGCCATTGCTGCAGCCGTGGCCGCCATCAGCAGCGCGGTCAGCGGCTTCGACCCTGCAGCCATCGTCAGCGCGCTGGAAGACGCCATCAACAGCGTGGCCGGTGTGTTGCAGGCGGCGGAAGTGCAGAGCGCCATCGCGGCTGTGCGCAGCGTCATCGAAACGGCCACCGAGCGCATCGACGCCTTGTCTTTTTCGCCCGTCACAGGCAGCGTGGTGGTGGAGATCGACGCCGTCACCGCGCTCTTGCAAAAGCTGCAACCCGACACCCTGGGCATGCCGGCCAAGCTGGCGCTCACCGGCGCCGTGGCGCTGCTGCCCGGCGACCTGGCGCCCGTTACCGACCCGCTGGAAAACAGCTTTGCGCAGCTGGTGGAAGCCGGCCCCAAACCGCTGCTGCTGCAGGTGCAGGCGCAGCCGCAGCGGCTGCTGGACCATGTGCAAGGTTTTTCGCCGGCCACGCTGGTGGGCAGCGAACTGGGCCAGCCGGTGGCGGCCCTGCTGCGTGAACTGGAAAACTTCCAGCCCAGCCAGCTGCTGGCCCCCGTGCAGCAGGCGCTGGCCGGGTTGAAGGCCGACATCGCGCAGCGCGCCAACCCGGCGCAGGCATTCGCGCCGCTGCAAGCGGCCTTCGATGAACTGCTGGCGCGCGTGGACAGCCTGAACCCGGCCACACTGGTGCAGGGCTTGAACCAGAAGCTGAATGCGGCCGTCAACCAGGTGGTGGATGCCCTGCCGGCCGACGAAATCGTCGCCGTGTTTGACGACGTGTTGTTGAGCGTGGGCCATGTCAGCGCGATGGTGGCCGGCGCGCGCCAGGCACTGCAGTCGCTGCAAACCCGTTTTGGCAATCTCGCCGAACCCGAAGCCGCGCTGCGGGCCTGGTTTGCGCCGCTGCGCCAGCGCCTGGCTGACGTCAACGACATCAGCGCTTTCATGCCGGCCATCAACGCCATCAACGCCGCCGTTGACAGGCTGCATGCGCAGGCTCTGGGCAGTGCCCTGGATGCTGTGGCCACGCCGTTGGCAGCAGGCCTGGCCAGCCTCGACCCGGCGCGCCGCCTGGCCGACCTGGCGCTGGCGCGGCGTGCCATCACACCTGCCGCGTTAGCCGCATTGCCCGACTCACCGGCCAGGGCGGCGGTCCAGGCCCTGCTGGCGCGTTTCGACCCGCTGGCACCCGCTTTTGCACGCCCCTTTGAGGGCCTGCAAGACTGGCAGACCGACCTGGCACGCGACCGCGCCGCGTTTGCCGCGTTGCTGCAAACCTGGGACCGGCGACTCTTCAGCGAACACGGTGTGTTGAACGGCCTGGCCCAGCCCGCAGCCACGGCGGCCAGCCTGCGCCTGCTGATCGACGAAGCGCTGGAACGTGAAGTCATCCGCCCGCTGGTGGCGCTGGTGACGGCCTTCGCACAAAGTGTGGCCGCTGCGGCGCCGGTGGTGGCGCAAATCGCTGCGCTGGCGCAGGCCATCGAAGACAAGCTGGCGCTGTTCGTCACCGGCCCAGCCGCGCTGGGTGGCCTGCGCGACGCACTGCAAACGCTGGTCGACCGCTTGCGTGGCATCAACCTGAACTTCCTGGTTGACGAACTGAACGGCGTTTTTCAGCAGGTCAAAACCAAGCTGGAAGCCGTGGGCCCGGCCGCCGCGCGTGCAACCGTGCAGCAGGCTTTTGATGACGCGCTGCAAGCACTGGACCTGAGCCAACTGCTGCCTGGTAACGCGCTGACCACCTTGGACGCAGAGTTCGCCGCCATTTTGAACACCCTGCGCGCGCTGGACCCGCAGGCGCTGGTGGTGAACGCCGTGCAACCGCTGTACGACGAGCAAGTGTTGCCGCTGCTGGAAGCCTTCGACCTAACCCCCGTGCTGAACGCACTGATCGTGCGCCTGGACGCGCTGAAGCTGGAACTGTCTGTCGAGTTCGACAAAGTCAACGGCGCTTACCAGCGCATGCTGGCCGCCGTGCCCACCATCAGCCTGACCGACATCTCGCTGGATGTGGACATCGGCGTGGACATCGGCGTGGACATCGGTTTCTGAACGGCCGGCGCCGCACTGCACCGCATCGAACCACAGCCACCACCACCATGGCCATCGGCTCCGTCATCCTGAAACCCCAGCCCGTGGCAGAGCCGCTGCCGCAGCGCGTGGACCTGAACGACCTGGTGGTGGACTTCATCGAGGTCTTTGCGCGCAACCCCGAAGGTGCGGCTGCGGCAGCCGCTGCCTTCGCGCGTGTGGTGCCGCAGCAGCTGGAGATTTTTGTCCGCAGCCACGAAGAAAAACTGCGCTTGTCCGAAGGCCGCATCCGCCAGCTGTTCAGGCCTTACGGCGAGGTCGTGCAGCCACTCTTGGACGCCGTCGAAAAAGACAGCTTTGTTGACATCCTGGCCGGTGTGCTGCAGATGCTGGAAAAGCTGCTGGAGCAACTGAGCAGCAGCAACATAACGGCCTTTGTGCGCAGCATTGTGCAGATTGTTGAACGCGATCTGGGCATTTCCAAACAAACGCTGCGCGACTTGTTGACCACCTTGTTCACGGCCATCGTGGCCGACTTGCAGCAGGGTGTGATTCAAGGCCAGACCTCGCGCGAAGCTATGGCGCGTTATGAATTTGGCGCCGTGTTGGCCGGCTTCAAGAGCTTGTTCGACGAAGAAGAAATCGAACTGCCCGATGTGGGTGTGGAAGTGCTGCTGCAGGCCATCACCCGCCTGTGGGCCAAGGGC
>JAYUPP010000563.1:0-16311 GCA_043760045.1 Betaproteobacteria bacterium | reverse complement strand
CGCTGCCGTCACCGAAGTGCGCCTGAATCTGATCGGCCTTGTAGTTGACAGCGAAATAAAAACGCTTGAAGCCTTGCTCCGCATAGCTGCGCACGATGGTTTCGAGCAAAGGCCGCGAACCCACTTTGAGCATCGGCTTGGGGGTGTCGCGCGTCAGCTCGGCCATGCGTGAACCCAGGCCACCGGCCATGATGACCACCCAGTGCTCGCGCTCGGGCACCGACAAAAAGTCGTCCACCGTTTCCAGCCCGGTGACGCGGCCGCGTTCGTCCAGCACCGGTATCTGGTGCAGGCCCAGACGGCGCATGGTGCCGAGGATGGCGTGACGGTCTTCAGTGTGGCTGGCACAGGTGGGTGTCAGGTGCATCACGGCGCTGACAGGGTCATCCAGCGTCAGGCCTTTGAGCAGGCCGCGGCGCGCATCGCCGTCGCTCAGCGTGCCCAGCAGGCGGCGGTCGGGGTCGACCACCAGCGCGATGTGGCTGGACGCGCTGTCGATGGTGCGCAGTGCCTCACGCAGGCTGGTTTCCGGTGCCACCAGCGTTTGTTCCCAGCGTTTCATGGGTGCTCCCCGCGCCGCCGTGCCGGCACGCCTACCAGCAGCGCCGCGCCCGTGCTGTGGCTCACCACCACCGCGCCAGCGCCCACCACCGTGCCGGCGCCCAGGCTCAGGCCCTGGCGCACCACCGCAGCCGCGCCGATGTGGCTGCAGGCGCCAACTTTGACATTGCCGCACAGCAGCGCACGTGGCGCAACGTGGCAATAGGCGCCCAGCACGCAATCGTGTTCCACCACAGCGGCGGTGTTGACGATGCAGCCTTCGCCCACCTGCGCGCCAGCCTGCACCACGCTGGCCGCCAGCAATTGCACACCCACATGCAGGTGCGCAAACGCTGAAACCACCGCGCTGGGGTGACGAACCGAGGCAAAGCGCCAGCCCAGCCCTTGCAGCCGTTGCTGCACGTCGCGGCGGCGCGTGGCATCTTTTGCGCCCCCGGCAGTGCCGATGCCGAGTGCCAGTTCCACCTCGCCAGCGCGGTGCAGCAGCAGTGCATCGTCGTTGCCCAGCACGGGCAGCCCCAGCAGGCGGCTGCCGTGCAACAGCGGGTTGGGGTCGGTAAAACCCAGCACGTTGCGGCCCGCTGCCAGCAGGGCGTCGGCCACGACGGTGCCATGCCCGCCGGCACCGATAACGATGACCGCAGCCGCCTGCGTCATGCGTCGATGGCCTCATCGGCGGCATAGGCACGGCGGGCACGCTGGCCCAGCAGCGACCAGAATTCCATAGGCGAGACCCCCGTGCCCGGGCGTTTGCAGGCCAGCATGCTGCTGTCCAGCACTTCCCCGGCCGCAATGGCCCGCGCGGCCACCACGCTGCGCCGGGCGATGGGGCGGTTGCCCGCTTCGGCAGCCGAGGGGCTTTTGGTGGTGGAACCCAGCGCCACTTCCACCGTGCGTATGGCCTGCACCAGGCGCGCCAATTCGGCCGGCTCCAGTGATGCCGCGTGATCAGGGCCGGGCAGCGTGCGGTCCAGCGTGAAGTGCTTCTCGATCACCGTCGCGCCGCGCGCCACCGCAGCGATGGCCACGTCGATGCCTTCGGTGTGGTCCGAATAACCCACCGGCAGGCCGAAGGCGGCACGCAGCGTGTCCATGGCGCGCAAGTTGATCGACGCTGCCGGGGCCGGGTACTGGGTCACGCAGTGCAGCAACGTCACGCGCTCCAGCAGCGCCTGCCGGCCGCCGGGCGAAGCGTAGGCGGCATCGAAGTCGGCCCGGCCGCGCGGTTCACCGGGCTCGGTCAGCGCAAAGGCGATCACCGCCAGCGCTTGCTCCACGTCGGCCAGCGTGCACATGCCGGTGGACACGATGAGCGGTCGCCGGAGCCGCGCGGCCTTGATGAGCTGCGGTGCAAAGGTGATGTCGCCCGACGGGATCTTGACCGCCGGCATCTCCAGCTGCGCCAGCACGTCCAGGCTGGCGGCATCGAAGGCGGTGGACATGAAGCGGATGCCGCGCTGCCGGCAGCGCTGCACCAGCGCGTCATGGTCGCGCGGCGACAGTTCCAGCCGGCGCAGCATTTCGAGCTGGCCACCGGCTTCTTTGGTGTTCGTGACCTGGTAGTCGGCCTTGGCGGCGCCGGCCGTCGCCAGCAAGTCGGCCTTGAAGGTCTGGAACTTGACGACGTCGGCGCCGGCCGCAGCAGCGACATCGACGAGCTGCAGTGCCAGGTCCAGCGAGCCGTTGTGGTTGACACCGGCCTCGGCAATGATCAAGGTGCGCTCAGACATGGGCTGCTTCGGCCGCCGCCGCCTGGTAGTGGTGGAAGGGCTTCTTCAGCAGCGCAGACCGCGCTGGCAACTGGCGCAGCACCTGCAAGATGCGCGGCACTGTGTGGCCGTCGCCGTAGGGGTTGACGACGGTGCTGCAGTCCAGCCGCACAGCGCTGTGCATGGCCGCAGCGATGGCGTCGCGCTGCGGCGGGCAGTGCAGCACCGAAGCAGCGGCCAGCCGGCCGCGCTGGCGCTCGCCGATGTTGACGGTGGGCACGCCGAACGACGGCGCTTCATAAAGGCCGCTGGACGAATTGCCGACCACGGCGTCCACCTTCGCCATCAGGCTCAGGTAACGCAGGCTGCCCAGCGAGGTGTGCAGCTGCACGCGGTGTGGTTGGCCGGCGGCCCAGGTGTCCAGGGCCGCAGCGATGGCGCGGCCGCCGCTGTCGGCGTTGGGGCGTGTCACCCACAGGCGGGTGCCCTCAGGCTGCATGTCCAGCGCCGCCAGCAGCTCTTGCAACTGGGCTGTTTCCTGGCCCGGTTCCAGGGTCACGGGGTGGAAGGTGACGAGCAGGTTGCAACGACCCAGTGGGGTGCCCAACGCGGTTTCCAGTGCTGCCGTGTCGAGCAAGGGGCGGCGCCGCAACTGGTCGAGCCCGGGGCTGCCCACCACATGCACGTGGTGCGGGTTTTCGCCCATCTGCAGCACACGCTGTGCCGACTGCGCGTTGGTGACGAAGTGGAGGTGCGCCATCTTCGTGATGGCATGGCGCATGGACTCGTCGATCGCGCCCTCGGTGGTGTCGCCACCGGCGATGTGGGCCACGGGCACGTTGTGGATCAGGCAAGCTTGAACGGCGGCCAGGATCTCGAAACGGTCGCCCAGCACCAGCACCAGGTCGGGCTGCAGCACTTGCAGCGCGTCGGACATGCCCGCTGTGCCCAGCGCCATTGACTTGCAGATGGCGCCCGGGGTGTCGCTGGACAGCAGCATCTCCACCCGGCGATGCACGGTGAAGCCGTCGCTCTCGATTTCGTCCACCGTGTGGCCAAACTCGCGCGCCAGGTGCATGCCGGTGGCTACCAGCTGCAGCTCGAACGCAGGGTCGGCCCGCAAGTCGTGCAACAGCCAGTACAGCAGGCCGTATTCGGCCCGGCTGCCGGTGACGACACAGATGCGGGTGCGCGAATGCAGGGCCATGGGGCTGCTTCAGGCACCCAGCTTGGCGCTGCTGGGCAGGTTGATGACGGTGGCTTCCAGGCGCTCGGCAACGGTCAAGCCCGCGCGCGGGCACAGCGCATACATGGGCAGGCGGTGCATCAGCGTCCAGATCGGACGCGACATGTAGCCGGCGTCGTTCAGGGTCGCCAGCAGGCTGTCTCGCAACGGCGCATGTTCCGGTTCCAGCACGATGGCATTGAGCCAGTAGCTGCTCTGTGTATGGGCGGGTTCGTTCAAGAAGCGCACCCCTGGCACATCGGCAAAGGCTGTTGCGTAGCGGCTGGCCAGGGCCCGCTTGCGACGCACCATGTCGGGCAACCGTTCGAGCTGTGCACAACCCAACGCGGCATTCAAATTCGGCAGGCGGTAGTTGAAGCCCACTTCGTCGTGCAGGAAGTTCCAGCGGTGGGGCGTGCGCGCTGTCGTGGTCAAGTGCTTGGCGCGTTTTCCCAGCACCGGATCCTGCGTCAACACCGCGCCGCCGCCGCCCGTGGTGACCACCTTGTTGCCGTTGAAGCTGAGTGCGGAAACCATGCCGGTGGTGCCGGTGTGCACGCCGTGGCGGTAGGCGCCCAAAGACTCTGCAGCGTCTTCCACCAGCGCCAGTTGCCAGCGGCGCGCCAGTGCCGACAGTGCATCCAGATCACAAGGGTGACCAAACACATGCATCACCACCAGCGCCTTGATGCGGGCGCCCGTGCGGCGGTTGCGGCAGGTGGTGCCGTCGGTGGTGGCCACGTCACGCAAATAGGTTTCAAGCGCTGCGGCATCCACACCGAGCGACACCGCCTCGGAGTCCACAAAGTGGGGCGTGGCGCCGCTGTACGACACCGCGTTGGCGGTGGCGATGAAGGTCAGCGCGGGCAGCAAAACCTCGTCACCGCGTTCCACCCCGGCCAGCAACAGGCAGATGTGCAATGCCGAGGTGCCATTGCAGGTGGCCACGGCGTGCCGGGCGCCGGTGTAGGTGCACAAGTCGCGCTCGAAGCGGTCAACAAAAGAACCCACCGACGACACCCAACCGGTGTCGATGCAGTCTTTCACGTAGGCCCATTCGTTGCCCGCAAATTCGGGCTCGTGCAGCGGCAAGGTCTGCTCGGCCGGGCCAAGCACGCTGCGTGTGGCCTGCAGGACCTGGGCGACCAGTGCGGGAGAGTGGCTCACGATATCGGGGCTCCTGGCGTGCGCTTCAGATGTTGTACACGCCCGCCTTGTAGCGGGTGAGGTTGCGGCTGTCGGCAAACCAGTCGATGGTTTTCTGCAACCCGCGGGCAAGGCCTTCGAGACTGCCGTACTCGGGCGCCCAGCCGGTGAGCTGGCGGGCCCGTGAATTGTCAGCCCACAGTCTTTCAACTTCGCTGGCGGCCGGCCGCAAGCGCAGATCGTCGCAGACGATTTCTATGTCGCGCCCCATGAGGCGTGCAATCAGCGCCACCGTATCGCCGACTGAAATCTCGAAATTGCTTCCAATGTTGACCACCTGGCCCAGGGCGGCGTCGCACTCGGCCACGGCCACAAAGCCGCGCACGGTGTCGCTCACATAGTTGAAATCGCGGGTGGGGTGCGTGGCCCCCAGTTTGACCTGGCGCGCACCCGCAGCGATCTGGGTGATGACGGTGGGGATCACGGCGCGTGCCGACTGCCGGGGGCCGTAAGTGTTGAAGGGCCGGATCACCGTCACCGGGGTCTGGAACGACAGGTAGAAACTGGTCGCAATCTGATCTGCGCCTATCTTGCTGGCCGCATAGGGCGACTGCCCTTGCAGCGGATGATCTTCAGTGATGGGCACCGAACGTGCCGTGCCGTAGACCTCGCTGGTGGAGGTGTGCACGACGCGTTGCAGGCCCAGTTCGCGCGCGGCCTGGACCACATTCAGCGTGCCCTTGATGTTGGTGTCGATGTAGGTGTCGGGCGAGTGGTACGAATACGGTATGGCGATCAGCGCCGCCAGGTGCATCACCACGTCGCAACCTTGCATCGCCTTGCGCACGCCGTGGGGGTCGCGGATGTCGCCAGCAAAAACGTTCAGCGAGCGTTTGATTCGTTCTTCGGCTTCGTCCAGCCAACCCCAGGAATTGAAGCTGTTGTAGTAGACGAAAGCACGCACATCGGCGCCTTGCCGCACGAGGTACTCGGTGAGGTGCGAACCGATGAAACCGTCAGCACCGGTGACGAGGATCTTCTTGCCCTGAAGTTGCATGTCAGGGGGCTCCCTCGAAAGAGTGCAGCGCGTCAGCCACCCGCTGCATCTGGCTGGCCGTGATCTCGGGGAAGATGGGCAGCGACAAGATGCGCGACTGGTTGTGATGCGCGTTGACAAAGTCGGCCGGCCGGTGCTTGAGCCGCTCATAGGCCGGAACAAAGGGCAGGGCCACCGGGTAGTTGACGGCTGTCTGCACGCCGCGCTCGGACAGGTGCCGGGCCAGTGCATCGCGTGTTTCGTGCCGCACCACATAGAGGTGGTAAACGTGCTCGCGGCCTGCAGCCACCACCGGCAGGTTCAGGCCCGGTATGTCAGCCAGCAGCCGGTTGTAAACGGCTGCCACTTCCTGCCGCCGTTTCGTCCAGCCCGCCAGGTGGGGCAGTTTCACCGACAGCACGGCGGCCTGCAGGCCATCGAGCCGGCTGTTGATGCCCTCGATCTGGTGGTCGCCTTTTTTCAGTCCACCATGGCGCGCAAACATTGCCATGCGTTGCGCCAGCGCGGCGTCATTGGTGATCACGGCTCCGGCGTCACCCATGGCGCCCAGGTTCTTGCCTGGGTAGAAGGAAAACGAAGCCGCATTGCCGAAGGTGCCGATGGCGCGGCCCTTGTAGCGGGCCAGATGGGCTTGAGCACAGTCTTCCAGCACCCACAGTTTGTGTTTGGTGGCCAGCGCCATGATGGGGTCCATGTCGGCAGGTTGGCCATTCAGGTGCACTGGAATGATGCCCACCGTGCGCGGCGTGATCAGCGCTGCAATCTGCTTGGGGTCTATCGTGTAGGTGTCGCGATCGGTGTCGCAGAAAACCACGGTGGCGCCAGCCTGGGTGATGGTCTCGGTGGTTGAAATCCAGGAATGCGCCGGCGCTATCACTTCGTCACCGGGCCGCACGCCCAGGGCGTGCAGGGCGACATACAGGGAATCGGTGCCGTTGGCACACGACACACAGTGCTGCACGCCCACCGCAGCTGCGAACTCGGCCTCGAAACGTTCTACATGGGGCCCTCGGATGAAGGCCGAGGACCGAATGACATCCGCGATGGCGGCGTCGAGCGCAGGCTTGATCGAGAGGTATTGCGCGTGCAGGTCGGCAAACGGTACGGCAGGCGTTGAGGTGCTCACAAAGGTCTTTCCTGAATTTCACGGTCACTGGTGTTGCCAGAGGTTTTGGGGGCCAGCCGGCGTTTCAGGCGTGCCGGATTGCCGGCATAGATGCCCGGTTCGGTGATGTCGCGGGTGACCACCGAACCCGCGCCGATGACCACGTCGTCGCAGATCTTCACGGGCAACAGTGTGGCGTTGGAACCGATGGCAACGCGGTTGCCCACGCTGGTGTGCCGCCACAGTTCGCGCCGCCCTTGGGCGGGCCCGCCGCTGGCAAAGACATCGTTCACAAACATCACGCCATGGCCAACAAAGCAGTCGTCCCCGATGGTGACGAGTTCACACACAAAGGCGTGTGATTGCACCTTCGTGCGCGCGCCCACAAGCACGCCCTTCTGGATTTCAACGAAGGGGCCCACAAAGCAGTCGTCTCCGAGCGTGCATTCGTAGACGTTGGCAGGCTCCACGATGCGCACGTTTAGTCCACAGACCACCTGGCGTATGCCGGCCTTGAGCACGGTGGGTTCTTGCTGGGTTGTGGCAGCGCCCACGGTCCCGGTCTTGGCCTGGTTCATGGCCATCAGCCGCGACCCAGCCGCGTGTGCTGCACCTTCAGTGGAAACCGGACCTCCTGGCCGCTGGCCATGGATTCGTAGAGCGCCATCACCAGTTCCAGGCTGGCGCGACCCTCGCGCCCGCCAACCAACGCTGGCAGCTTGTGCGCCAGGCAGTGCACCACATGTTCGTAGTAAGCCTGGTGTCCAAAGCCGTAGACGTTGGGCGGGTTGACCGAGTACTTTTCCAGCACCTCGGCGTCTTCAGCCTGCGGCACGGTGAAGTTCCAGTGCCGTATCTGGTTCACGGCAAAACCGCTGATTTCGATGGCGCCACCCGCGCCCAACACCGACAGCGACCCCTCAAGGTCACGCGGGCGGGTAGCTCCCGTGGCTTCGATGATGCCGAGTGCCCCGTTGCGAAACTTCACCGTCGCCACGCAAGTGTCTTCGGTTTGAATGTCCACCAGTGCAGTGGCCCCACGCGCGTGCACACTTTCAACCGGCCCCATGAACCAGCTGAGCATGTCGACGTGATGGCTGGCCTGGTTGGCGATGACGCCGCCGTCCTGTGCCCAGGTGCCGCGCCAGGCGTCCTGGGCGTAGTAACTCTGTTCGCGGCACCAGCGCACCCGCACCGTGCCCAGCACCAGCTGGCCCAGCCGCCCAGCATCCAGCGCCTGGCGGGCTTTGACCACCGGCACGTTGAAGCGGTTTTGCTTGACGACGAACAGGCGCACGCCGGCCGCGTCGGCCGCAGCAATCATGCGGTCAGCGTCATCCAGCGTCAGCGCCATCGGCTTTTCAACCACCACGTGGCGGCCCGCCTGGGCTGCGAGCACGGCCATGTCGGCATGCATGCCGCTCGGTGTGAGCACCGCCACAACATCGATGCCAGGCTGCGCAAGCAGCTCGGTCAACGAGGTGAACCCGGGCACCTTGTAGCGCTCGGCGAAGTCTTGCATGCGTCTGGGCACCACATCACACACAGCAGCCAACGTGGCACCTTTGATCTGCCCCGTGCCCAGCAGTTCAGCATGGCGCTTGGCAATACGGCCGCAGCCGACGATGGCAAATCGAATCATCTCGTCCCCACTCCCATGTAATCCAGCCCCGCTGCACGGGCCATGGCCGGGTCGAAGATGTTGCGGCCATCAAACACGATCGGCTGCCTCATCACTTCGCGCAGACGCTGCAGGTCCGGGCTGCGGAACTCTTTCCACTCCGTCAGCACCAGCAGCGCGTCAGCGCCTTGCGCGGCTTGCAGCGCCTTGCTGGCATAGCTCAGGCCCGCACGAGGGCCGAGTGCGCGCTTGGCCTCCGCCATGGCCACCGGGTCGTAGGCGACCACGTCGGCACCGCGTGCAAGCAGCCCGTCAATGACCACCAGGCTCGGTGCAGCGCGCATGTCGTCGGTATCCGGTTTGAAAGCCAGACCCCAGATGGCCATGCGAAGGCCGGTGAGATCGGCGCCCAGGCGTGCCACTACTTTTTCCACCAGCACCTTCTTCTGGCGTTCGTTGGCGGCTTCGACCGCGCTGACGACACCCAGGGCCAGGCCCTCTTCATGCGCCGTGTGGATCAACGCGCGCACGTCCTTGGGGAAACATGAGCCTCCATACCCGCAGCCGGCGTAGAGGAAGTGCGATCCGATGCGGGGGTCCGAGCCCATGCCGCGGCGCACATGGTCGATGTCGGCGCCCACGCGTTCAGCCAGCAAGGCGAGTTCGTTCATGAAACTGATGCGCGTGGCGAGCATCGCGTTGGCGGCATATTTGGTCAGTTCGGCGGAGCGCACATCCATCACCATCAGCTTGCCGCGGTTGCGCTCAAACGGTGCGTACACATCGCGCATGAGGGCGATGGCGCGTTCGTCGTCGGCGCCCACAACGATGCGATCGGGGCGCATGAAGTCGCCGATCGCCGCGCCTTCTTTCAGAAATTCCGGATTGGAAACAACTGCAAACGGGATGTCCAGACCCCGCTGCCGCAGACGGTCTGCCACTGCGGTGTGCACGCGGTCGCGGGTGCCCACCGGCACGGTGCTTTTGTTGATGATGACCCGGTAGTCCCGCATGTGGCGCGCGATCATGTCGGCCGCCCGCAGCACCTGCTGCAAGTCGGCGCCACCGTCTTGGCCGGCGGGTGTGCCCACGGCAATGAACTGCAGCTGTCCATGAGCCACCGCGAGCGCAGCGTCGGTGGTGAATTGCAGCCTCCCGGCTGCCATGTTCGCCTGCACCAGTTCCTTCAGGCCGGGCTCGAAAATGGGAAGGCCACCGGCACGGAGCAAGTCGATCTTGGCCTCGTCAGTGTCCAGACACACCACATGGTTGCCCACATCCGCCAAACAGGCGCCTGTCACCAAGCCTACGTACCCTGAACCAACAACTGTGACTTTCATCCTGCTTTCGAGTGAGATAGCGAGCTAACTTTCATGATGCACGGCAACGCCCTGGATCGTGAAAGACTTTCGCATTGACCGGGCCTGCTCGTGTGGTCACCGCCACAGTGCGGCCCGCAACTGCTGCACCTTTGATGCCGCATGTTCACTGGTGGCCGCAAGGCGCCGCATGGTGTGCCTGATGATGATCCACAGGGCCAAGATGAGCCCGCCGACCAGTGTGACCACGACAGCGATCACCACGCGACGCGGCTTCGATTTTTTCTCGGGGGCCACCGCCAGGTCCACGACCTGAATGAGACCGCTTTCCTTGCTCTCGTCCAGGCGGGCCATTTCGTACTGACGAGAGAACAGTTCGAACAGGGTTTCCTGGTACTTGAACTCGCGATAGCGGCTGATGTAGTCAGGGCCTTGAGCGGGCCTGTCGCTGGTCTCAAGTTTGGACAACTGGGCTCGCAGCGATGACAGCAAGGTGAGTTGCTGCTGCACCTCGGGTGTGGCATCGGTCAAGCCGCGGCGCAAGGTCTGCAGACGCACTTCGGTGGACGTGACTTCGGCCTTCAGCCGGGCGTAGCTGTCAGCCGTGGCGCGCGGTTCCGCGCGCAGAGCGCCGGCACCAAAACCACTGGCCTGCAGTTCTTCCTGCGCCTTCACCAGCCGGTCCCGGGTTTGTTGCAGCTGCGATTCAAAAAACACGCGGCGCTGCTGGGCCTCGGTGAGTGCGAGTTGCGAAGTGACGCGCTTGAGTTCGTCCACATACCGGTTGGCCATGGCGGCGGCCTGTGTGGGCAGCGCGTCGTCCACCTCGACGGTGATGAGACCGTCGCGTTTGCCCACCGAGATGCGAACGTTTTCGCGCAACCGCTTGCGCGCGTCGGCCCGAAACTTGACGTCGTAAGCGTCTAACAGCTTGAAGTGGTCAACGATGCGGTCTTCAACGTTGGCGCTTTGCAGCAGTGCGGCGTATTGGTCGGCCGGCGTGCGCACGCCCACAGCGGCACCTGCCAGGCCACCCAGGGTGGTTAGCATCGAAGCCGCTGCGCTTTGGGTTTGCTGGGGCGGCAAAAAGGCGGTTTGCGCGGTGAACACAGGGGGAATCAAATAGCTGATGCCCAGTGCGCCCAGGCCCGACAGCAGCGAGCCCAGGATCAGCATCCTCCAGCTCTGCGCCAACGCGATCAGGACATCGAGCAATTCCAGCCCGCCGCCTGGTGCATCAAGGCCGACTGCTTCGGCTGCCCCAGCCACGCTGGTGTTGTGACTCATAAGTTTCGGTACCAATGAAAGCGCTGCATTCGTTCGTCAGGCCAGGCGCAAAGCGCAGCCATGGTCTTTTCTATGGCGAGGATTTGCAACGACGCATGGCGGAAAAAGACGCGATTTCATGTAACGGCTTTGGCGAAACGGACTACTAGTTGCCCCTGAAGATCTGGAAACCCGCCAGGCCGATGCCCAACTGGTAGAGCACCTGGGTCCAATCTTTTGCAGACTGCAGAAAGGTGGTTTTGTCGATCTCTTCAGGCACGAACACGGTGTCGCCCGGTTCGGCAGCCAGCTCGCCAAACGTGGAACGTGAAAACCAGCGGCTACCGTCGCTCTGGCGGGCACTGACCACCGTGCCGTTGGCGCGCACAACAAAGACACTGCTGTCATCGGCACTGCGCGTAGAACCGCCGGCAAGGCGCATGTACTCGGAGATGCTGCGGCCCTGGCTGAACAGGTAGCTGCCGGCGTTGAAGACACTGCCAAACACGCCCACAGTCGTTGGTCTTGCCGGCAGGTAAAAACGGTCGCCGTCTTCGAGTGCCAACGGCGGTAGATCTTCCGGGTTTTGCAACTGCAGCACCACCCGCCCAGTGGGTTTGGTGGCGCGCATCCGCTCGATCAACTTTGTCGTGGACAAGTTGCGCGCGGCCTGCACATTGGCGTCATCTGAAGTGCTGATGCGGTTGGTGTTGTCTTTTCGAATCAGGTCAGCTTCCAAATCGCGTATGGCGCGCTCGTAATTTTCCTGCTGCAGATGACGCACACTATCTCGCGTGAAATGCGCGCCAGCCAGATAGGCCAGTTGCGTGGCGCCGCCGGCGGCGCGCAATGCATCGGTCAGCGTACTTTGCGGTGACAGCACGTATTCACCCGGCCGCGCCACTTCCCCTTCAACGCGGATGCGTTTGTTCTGTCGCAGACCAGAAAGCGCCGACTGAACGGCGCTGAAGGCGCGCACCACGTCACCATTCTTGAGCGTGCTCTTCTCGCCTTGCGGCAGTGTGATTTCGACGATGCGCTGAGCCAGACGTTCGTCAAGGCGTTCAACTGCAACGCGCTGGCGGTCGGCCACGGCGTTCAGGCCGCCCGCCATCTTCAGCAAGTCCGCGAGAGTTTCGCCGGGCTGCAACTCGTAGATGGCCTCGTTGTTAACGCTGCCGCGCAGTGCAACCTGCATGCCGACCGCGCGCACGTGGATGACATCATCAGACTGCAGCCAAGCGTCTGCCGTGCGATCGCCACTCTGCATCAGCGCGTACAGGTCAAAGACGCTGAGCACGCGCCCGCCCCGGCGCAGTTCGATGGCCCTGAAACTGCCGGCTGCCGCCGGGCCACCCGCGCGCATCAATGCGTTGACCAAGGTGGACAAACCCGCCACCGCGTACGCACCTGGCCGCACCGCAAACCCGGTGACAAAGACGCGGATACCTCGCAGCTTGCCCAGCGACGCGCTCAACTCGAAGTTCTTGAAGACGCGCGCCACGCGCTTGTTCAGCAGGTCTTGCAGATCACTGTGGCGTGTGCCGGCGACCATGACCGTGCCCACCCGTGGCAGCGAAATTTGACCGCTGCGATCGACTGTTAGGCGCAAGTCGGCATCCACCGAGCCCCAGATCTGGATTTGAATTTCGTCGCCAGCCTGAATCAGGTAGTCGGCCGGAGCCACGCCGTTGAATTCTGCAAGAGGCTCGCCCAGATCAGTGACGAGATCGGCGCCGAATCGACGAAGCCCGGAGAAGTATTCAAACTCGCTCAAGCGCAACGCAGCCGCCGGCGCTCGTGCCCTGATTTGGGTCTCGGGCCTGAGATCGCGGTCCCGATCACTGCTGGTGGGGGTGTCGGCATTGAGCTGCCGCAGCCGGGGGGAAGTTGCAGGCGCGCCCTGGAACTGACTGGATTGGGCCGCTACCCCGCCCGGCTGTTGCATCTGTTCAGACGACGAGATCTGTCCAGTGCCGGCGGCGGACTCTGGTGCTGCCACGAGCCGCGTACTGGCCGCCATCAACAGCACGGTAAGCAGCATCAAAAACATGAAGCGCGCGTTGGGCATCGGTGCTGTATGGCCAGTGCTTGGGTACCGAAGGCGCCGCAGCGCGACTTCGAGAGTCGAGAAACGTGAAACCAACAATTCTAACTTGGCCGTGCACGGCGACATGTCTGCGGGTGCGATCGCAACTGATGTGCCCTCAAGTCGCATGTCGGTAGTTGGTAGTCGGTAGTCGGTAGTTGGTAGTCGGTAGTCGGTCGTGCACGAAGCAACACGCCGTGGGTGCTCATTAAGCCTTCGCAAAATCTCTTCGTCGTTGAGATCAATCGTTGCCACGGCACATACCGTCGGTTGATCAGTTTCGATCGCACCCAGTTCTGGCGCTGCGGCTTGCCTCATGCATCACCCTACAATCCGCCGGTGCTTGTATTCCTCATTGCCTTTGCAGTGTCATTGGCGGCCACGCTGGTTGTGATCCAAGTCGCCAAGACATACGACCAGTGTCTGTTGGACCATGATCTATCGGGCCCGCAAAAGTTTCATGCCCGAGCTGTGCCCAGAGTGGGCGGTGCGAGCATCTATGTGGGGCTCGTCGCTGTTTTGCCCGTGATCTGGTCGGGCGACGAAGATTCCGCCCGCTTGGGTTTCGGTTTTTTGGCGTGTGGCTTGCCTGCGCTGGTGGTTGGGCTGGTCGAAGACATCTCGAAGTCAGTCAGTCCGCGAACTCGACTCCTGGCCACTGCATTGTCAGCGGCACTGGCTTATTGGCTGTTAGGTGCAGCCATCTCTCGCACCGAGATTCCGGGCCTGGATTGGTTGGTTGGCACTGCGGCGGGTTCTGTGCTCGTGACGATCTTCGCCGTGGCTGGCATTGCCAATTCCATCAACATCATTGACGGATTCAATGGGCTGGCGTCGATGTGCGTGGTGATCATGCTCGGGGCCCTTGCTTACGTTGGGTTCCAGGTCGGAGACATCATGATCGGCGCCTTGGCCTTGGCAGGCATAGGCGCGGTGCTTGGTTTTTTCTTCTGGAACTTTCCAGCTGGGCTGATCTTCCTTGGCGACGGCGGCGCTTATTTCCTGGGCTTCTATGTCGCCGAGTTGTCTATTCTGCTGCTGGTGCGCAATCCGCAGGTGTCTCCGCTTTTCCCTCTATTGGTCTGCATTTACCCGGTGTTCGAGACCGTGTTTTCGATCTACCGCCGTCGCGTGCTGCGCTCAGTCCCGCCCAGCATGCCCGATGGCATACATCTGCACTCGCTGATCTATCGCCGTGTCTTGCGCTGGGCCGTGGGCGACCGCAGCGCCAAGGCTTTGACGCGCCAGAATTCGATGACTTCGCCTTATTTGTGGCTGCTTTGCATGCTGTCCGTGGTGCCGGCAACGTTGTTCTGGGACAACGGCCTTTTGCTCGGTGCATTTCTGCTGTTATTTGCCCTCAGTTACCTCGGGCTTTACTGGCGCATCGTCCGCTTCCGCTCGCCCCGCGTGATGCGGATTTTCCGCGCCAGTGTGCTTGACGCCGATGCGCGCAATAATCGGCGTTCATGACAGAAACCTTCACCGAAGCTGCCGCTGGCGTTGACGCCGCCGCAGCTGACACAGCGCCACCGCTGTTCAACACCATCCCGCTCGACCCCAAGCTGCTGCGCGCCGTGGCCGATTCGGGTTACATCGCGATGACGCCGATCCAGGCCAAAGCCATACCCATCGTGCTGGCCGGCCGCGACGTCATGGGCGCCGCGCAAACCGGCACCGGCAAGACGGCGGCGTTCACCATTCCGCTGCTGCAGAAGATGCTGCGCCACGAAAACGCCAGCATGTCGCCGGCGCGGCACCCGGTGCGGGCGCTGGTGCTGGCGCCCACGCGCGAGCTGGCCGACCAGGTGGCTGAAAGCGTCAAGAAATACGCCCAACATTCGCAGCTGCGCTCGGCCGTGGTGTTTGGTGGCATTGACATGAAGCCGCAGACGCTGCAGCTGAAGGCCGGTGTCGAAGTGCTGATTGCCACCCCGGGCCGTCTGCTCGACCACATCGAAGCCAAAAACGCAGTGCTCAACCAGGTTGAGTACGTGGTGCTTGACGAGGCCGACCGCATGCTGGACATCGGGTTCCTGCCCGACCTGCAACGCATCCTGGCCTACCTGCCCAAGCAGCGGCAGACGCTGCTGTTTTCGGCCACCTTCTCGCCTGAAATCAGAAAGCTGGCCGCCAGTTACCTGCAAGACCCGGTGCTCGTGGAAGTGGCGCGGCCGAACGCCACCGCCACCAACGTGGAGCAGCGGTTTTACAGCGTCACCGACGATGACAAACGCGCCGTGGTGCGCCAGTTACTGAAGCAGCGTGCGCTCTCGCAGGCCCTTATTTTTGTCAACAGCAAACTGGGCGCGGCGCGCTTGGCTCGTTCTTTTGAACGCGACGGCCTGCGCACCCAGGCACTGCATGGCGACAAGAGCCAAGACGAGCGCCTGAAGGCGCTGGCGTCGTTCAAGGCGGGTGAGGTGGACCTGCTGGTGGCCACAGACGTGGCTGCACGTGGCCTGGACATTGCCGACCTGCCAGCGGTTTTCAATTTCGACGTGCCTTTTAATGCCGAGGACTATGTGCACCGCATCGGCCGCACGGGCCGCGCGGGTGCCTCCGGTCTGGCGGTTACGCTCGTCACGCGCGACGACACGCGGCTGGTGGGCGACATTGAAAAGCTGATCAAGAAGAAGCTGGAGATCGAGGCCATTGAGCTGGAAGACGACCGACCAAGCCGCGCGCCACGCCGCGACGACGACAGCCGTGCCGACCCCGTCAGCCGCCCTGAACGGGATTACAGCCGGGCGCCCACCAGCGCCGCTGGTAATTTCAGTTCAGGCTCTGCAGGTCTGCCGCGTGCCGTGGTGCGCCATGCCGCGCGCGACCCGTTTTTTGACCGGCCCTATGAACCCAGTGCAAACGCAGGTGGCGCCTCCTGGGAGCAGAGCATGAAAGCATCGACTGCCGTGCCGGCAGCGGCCGCAGCGCAGGAATCGCGGGGCCTGTTGGCGAGCATCAAGTCGAAGAAAAAAGTCGGGTCCCTGCTCGGCGGCTGAATGCCCGGCGGCTGATTGCGCAGCGCTTGAATCTTGCTGCAGGCCAAGCTCAAGCTCAAGCTCAAGCCGCCAGCCAGCTGAACACCGCAGGTGTTTTCTCCGACAAACCCGGGCGCTGGCCCGCCGGCATGGTGCGCCAACGGCCCACCTTGTCGGTGGTGGTGTGCGCGGTTTGCAAGGTCAACCCGACGCTCACGCTCAGCCGCGTTGA
>JAYUPP010000562.1:0-5716 GCA_043760045.1 Betaproteobacteria bacterium | reverse complement strand
TTGCGGCCTGCAGCAACACTACGGGGCGCGCCAGCGCGGCCAGCCACGGTGGCGGCGGCTGGCCGGCCGCCTGCAGCAGCAGCACGGCTTCGGTGCTGGCCTGCAAGCGCGCCAGCAACTGGCGGGCGGGGTCGCGCAGCACGTTCCAGGGCTGCCACCAGGGTGCTGCAGGGGCAGGCGCAGAGCTGGCCTGCAATGCGTCCATGGGCGCCGGGTGCAGCACCAGTTCATCGCCCTCGTCGCTTTGCAGCAGCAGCAGCGGCGCTGTCAGCGGCGAGGGCACGGTGGTGCCTAACAACTGAAGTGGTGCAGCCGCCGAGGCATCATTTCGAAGCGCCGGTGCGGCCCACAACAAACGCAGCGCACGCGGCAGCCGGGGCTGCATCAAGGGCGCCAGCGCTTCGAAGTAGGGTGTGTCCAGCGGCAACGTGAAATGCTGCGCGCGCCAGCGGGCGCGGGTATGGGCCCACAACGCCAACAGCGTGCGCGGCAGCACCACGGCCAGCAAGAGGGTAGCGCCGTACAGGTGCATCCAGGGCGCAGCGCTGGCCTGCGCCGCAGCACCCGGGGCCAGCTGCAGCGGCGCCACGGCCGGCATGGCAATGCCGGTCAGCGTGCTGGCTGGCCACAGCAAGCTGCCCAGCAGCGCCTGCACCGTGGGTGCGTCCAGAAAGGTGCTTTCCCAGCCGGCGCGGTAGTCCAGCACCAGGCCGCGCAGGTACAGGCCGGCGATCAGGCCCAGGCCCAGCGCCGCCGCAGCGGCATGCATCAACACGGCCCAGCGCTGGATGGACAGCGGCAGCGCCAGTTCAGCCCACAACCAGCCCGGGTTGGTGCTGCCTGCAGCGCTGTTGCTGCTGCCGCCCAGGCCCCAGCCTGCCAGCCACTGCCGCAGCGTGCCGGCGTTGCCGGGCAGCAGCAGCGTCAAATAGACGACCAGGTTCCAGCCCACCACCGCCCACACCGCCGGCGCCAGCAGGTTCACACGCTGCGGCGAGCCGAGCTGGTCCACGCCGAGACCGAAGAACACGCCCAGCAGCAACGCCAGCAGCACCCACGCCGGGTGCCAGCCGCGCCGCGCCAGCCAGCGCTGTGCACTTTTGTCGCGCGGCAATAAACGCTGTAACGCCAGCGCCGCGCGCGCACTGACAAACACCTCCGGCACGGCTTTGTCACCCACCGTGGCCAGGGCCTGCTGCGTGGCCCAGGCACGGTCTTCCGGGCTCCACAGCGGGTTGGGCGCGGCGGTGGTTTCGTGCGCTTGCAGCAGCAGCACCTGGCGGGCTTGGTCTTCAGTCATGGGTGGCACTGTAGACCGGGGCCGCAGCCGCTGCGGGCAACGGCCTGGGCGGCTGCAGACGCGGTAACGCGGCTTCCAGCGGCTGCAGCCAACGCAACCACAAGGCAGGCCCGGCGCGCCGGCTGAAGGCGCCGAAGTGACCCAGCCGCGTGACGCCCATCTCGCGCGTGTGCAGGTGGTGGCGCTGCACGGCGGCGGCGCTGAACTGCGCGGCCAGTGCATCCACGCTGGCCGCGCTGGCGTGCAGGCGGTCGTCGGCGAAGCTCCACAGGTGCAGCGGTGCGGTGACGGCCGCAGCGGCGTTCTGCGGCCGCAGTGCGGGGTCGTCAAATGCCCAACGGCGCAAACCGCACCAGCGCAGATGCTGCCGCACCACGCCTGCAGGCAGCGCCTGCGCACCGGCGCCCAGCGCCCAGCCCGGCAGGTGACCAAAAAGCCGCAGCAGCACGGGCAGCCACAAGTGGTGGGCCCCCAGCAACAGCGCACGCTGCGGCCAGCGCACCAGGCGCCGCGCACCCAGGCCGGCGGCGACGAACAGAAAAGCGTCAACAGACAAAACACCGGGCGCAAAAGCCACCGCGTTGCCACCGAAGCTGTGGCCCACCCACAGCAGCGGCAGTGGCGGTTGCAGTGACGGCTGTGGGTGCGTCTGCAGTTGCGGCTGCGGTTGTGGCTGTACTTGCAGCTGCGGCAGCGGCGCTGCGGCAGCGCGAACACGCGCAGCCGCAAGCGCAGCAGCCATGTCCAGCCGTGCCCAGTCAACCATCGTTGCCGGCTCGTCCGCCCCGGCTGCCGCGCGAGAACTGCCGATGCCCCGGTGGTCGTAGGTCAGCACGGCATAACCACGCCCGGCCAACCACTGCGCAAAGTGGCTGTAGTGACGCTGCGGCACCCCGCCGGCAGCGCTGAGCACCGCCACGGCATGCACCGCCACTTCAGTGGGCGCAATCCAGGTGCAGGCCAGCGCGCGGCCGTCGCTGGCCTGCAACCACCCGGGCACCGCCTGCACGGGTGCTGACGCCATGTTCAAGCCAGCGCGCGGCCGATCAAAATCTTCTGGACTTCACTCGTGCCTTCGTAAATCTGGCACACACGCACATCGCGGTAGATGCGTTCAACCGGGAAGTCGCTGACATAGCCGTAACCGCCAAAAACCTGAATCGCGCTGCTGCACACTTTTTCTGCCATTTCGCTGGCAAACAGCTTGGCCATCGCGGCTTCTTTCAGGCACGGTTTGCCGGCGTCTTTCAGCGCCGCTGCATGCCAGATGAGCTGCCGCGCGGCTTCAATTTGTGTCGCCATGTCGGCCAGTTTGAACTGCACCGCCTGGTGCTGGAAAATCGGCTGGCCGAAGCTGACCCGGTCTTTGCTGTAGGCCAGCGCGGCCTCAAAAGCCGCACGCGCCATGCCCACGGCCTGGCTGGCGATGCCGATGCGGCCACCTTCCAGGCCCGACAGCGCAATCTTCAAACCCATGCCTTCACGGCCCAGCAGGTTTTCAGCGGGCACGCGGCAGTTGTCAAACAAGATCTGCGCTGTATCGCTGGCGTGCTGGCCCAGCTTGTCTTCGATGCGCGCCACCACATAACCTTCCAGGTTGGTGGGCACGAGAAAAGCGCTGATGCCTTTTTTGCCGGCGGCTTTGTCGGTGACGGCCATGACGATGGCGACATCGCCGTTTTTGCCGCTGGTGATGAACTGCTTGACGCCGTTGATGACGTAGTGGCTGCCGTCAATTGCGCGCACTGCGGTGGTTTTCAGGCCACCCGCTTCACTGCCGACATGGGGCTCGGTCAGGCAGAAGGCGCCCAGCATCTCGCCGCGCGCCAGTGGCTTCAGGAACTGTGTTTTCTGGTCGTCGTTGCCATAAGCCATCAGGATGGAACACACGGGGCAGTTGTTGACGCTGATCACGGTGCTGGTGGCGCCATCTCCGGCGGCAATCTCTTCCAGAATGACGGCCAGCGCCAGATAGTCCAGGCCGGCGCCGTCCCATGCGGCAGGCACCGCCACGCCGTAACAGCCCAGCGCCGCCAGGCCGCGAAGCTGGGCTTTCGGAAACTGGTGGCTCTTGTCCCAGGCGGCAGCATGCGGTGTTATTTCGGCCTGCACAAAACTGCGCACGGCGTCTTGCACGGCTTGGTGGTCTTCTGAGAGCAGCATGGGGCAGTCCTGCAACAGCGAATTGTTTCAACGGGGGCGCACCGTTCAGGGCGCCGCAACACGGTCGAGCCTGATGCTGATGAACTCATCCGGCCGCAGCTGCTCGCCACCCGACAGGCCTTCCTCAACCCAGCTGCGCACCTGGAGTGTGGCGCCATCGGCCGACCAGCTGATGCGGCCCTGCAGTTCGGCCGTGGTGGGCTGTTGCCGCGCCCATGTGGCGCGCGCGGCGGGTGCCATCTTCAGGCGCTGGGCGTTGAGGGCCAGCGTCGCCGCTTCGCGGTGCAGTTCAAGGTCCAGATGGCGCCGCAGGTAGGTGCCGTAATGGCCGTTCGACAGCTCAACCATCACACGCCCCATGGTGTTGCGCCAGGCCCAGGGCCAGCTGCGACTGCTATCGGAGGCGGGCGCGCGCTGCAGCTTCAGCGCGGCAAGCAAGCCCGCATCCACCTGTTGCAGCAACTCCAGCCGCTGCCGGTCCAGCAGCTGCACGCTGCGTTCAGGATGCCAGCCGATCTGGTGCGCCTGCAGCCAGTTGCCCATGAGCGCTATGGCGCGGTCGGCCACTGGAGCGGTTGGGTCGGCCCCATCGCCCCACCTCGCCCTGCCTGAGGCGGGGCTCGTGGCCTTCAGCACCGCATGCCCCAACGCCGATTCAAGCACCACCCAGCGGCGGGCCAGTTGCTCGGGTGGCGCTGCTGAAGCGAGCAACGGCAACAGGTCGCTCGCCCAGTCGGGCGCCTGCGCCGCCAGGCCGCTGACGAAGCTGAAGTGCCGGCGCGCCAGGCTGTTGGCCAGCATCTGCGCCAGCAGGCTGTGGCTGCCGTTTTGCAGCGCCAGGTGCAGCTGCTGGCTGCGGCGCAGCAAACGCAGGCTTTCGTCTTTGCGGCCCTGGCGGTAGGCCAGAACTGCACCGGTTTGCCACCAGCGTGCACAGGTGTTGGCGTTGCTGGCATGGCCGGCAAACGGTGCACCCGGGTGCAAGTCGGCAGGCAACAGTTCCTCAAAGGCTGGTGGAGTGTGGCTGGCGGGTTTGACATCGGCCACGGCTTCCAGCGCAGCATCGCAGCGCGCGCCCAGAACCGCCATCTGCTGGCGCTGCTGCGCCAACTTGTCGGCTTGCGCGAGGTAGCGGGCCACACAGTCGGACTGCGAAGCGTGGCAGGCCCAGGGCTCACCTGCAGCACCCGCCAGCAAGGGCCCCGACACGCGCAAGCGCTGCGCGGTGTGGGCTTCGTCGGCGGCTTTGATGGCAGCGTCAGCCAGCGGGCGGCGCTGCCGCAAGGCCTGGCGCTCTGCAGCCGAGTGCTGGTCCAGCAGCCACAGCTCGCGCCCCACGCGGGCCGGGTCGCGGTCCACAGCCGCATGCAGTCCCAACAAGGCGAAGGCCATGTTCTTTTCAGGGACGAGAAGCGGCGCCGGCAACAGCAATTCAACCGGGCGCGACTGCGGGTCTGCATCGCGCCAGTTTGATGCCACCCAGGCCAGTGCAACAACGGCCAACAGCAGCAGCACAGCCCACACCGCGCGCCGGCCCCAATGAAGCACCAACCGCCACCCGGTGCGCTGCCCGTGGGCTGACGGCGGCTTCTCGTTCAGGCCGTTGGGGTAACCGTAAGTGGGGTGAATGTCCATCGGCCAGATGCTCGACCCGGGTTAAGCCAGCACCGGCTTTTCACGCAACAGCCGCAGCGCCAGCGCGATGAAAAGCACACCGCCGGCCGCGTTCAGCGCCTGGCGCAACCGCGCCGAACCACCCAGCCGTGCCAGCCGGGACGCCAGCAGCACCAGCAGCAACAAAAACAGCAAACCCTGCACCACAAACCAGCCGCCCAACAGCAAAAACGACAGCGTCTTTTGCGCTGAGGCGGCCGGCACAAACTGCGGCAGGAAGGCGAGGAAAAACAGCGCCACTTTCGGGTTCAACACATTGGTGAAGAGACCGGTGCGGAAGTCGGCCATGCAGGTTTTTGTGGGTGCCGGTGATGCCCCGGCTTCCGCGCCCACACCCGCGCCCGCCCCCGCGCCACCGCGCCAGGCCTGCTTCAACATGCCCACGCCCAGCCACACCAAGTAGGCCGCGCCAGCCCACTGGATGAGCTGAAAAGCCGCCGGGTAAAGCGCCAGCAACGCCGCCAAGCCAAACGCTGCGGCCAGCGCATGCACCACACAGCCGGCGCTGATGCCGAGTGCCGCCGCCGCGCCCGCGCGCGCGCCGCCTTGCAGCGTGCGGCTGACGGTGAGCAGGAAGTC
>JAYUPP010000561.1:0-5754 GCA_043760045.1 Betaproteobacteria bacterium | reverse complement strand
CTGGGCGTTGTTAGCATGCATGCCCAGTCAGGCCGGCGCAGTGTGCGGGCATCGTTGGCGGCGGGTGCCGCTTGGTGCCGCTTGTTTCCGGTGCAGGGCCGCTTGTCAGACAAGACCTACACACGATGTCGCGCGGTACCGACAGCCACCGGCCAGCGGCTGGAGCACACTTCGGTTCATAGAGCAAAAGATCGCCGGATGCCACTGTTGCAGATCTACCTCGTCGAAGACAGCCCCGTGATCCGCGAAAGCCTCATCGCCACACTTGAAGAGTTGGCGCCGGTGAAAGTGGTGGGCAGCGCCGACGACGAAACCGCAGCACTGCAGTGGCTGGCCGGTCACCACAGCGACCTGGTGATCGTTGATCTGTTCCTGAAGGGCGGGTCGGGTTTGGGTGTTTTGCGGGCGGCGCAATTGGCGCAATTAGCGCAATTGGCGCAGAACGCACCCGGCAGCAGTGGCTCCGCACTCAGCACCTCCAGCTTCAACGGCAGCAGCGGCGCGGCCGCCCGGTCCACCAACGGCATCGCCAGCGGCGCTTCCGACAACATCACATCAGGCCCGCAGGCCAGTGCACCCCGCCATGTGGTGCTGAGCAATTACGCCACGCCGGCCATGCGGGAACGCTGCATGGCGCTGGGCGCCGACGGTGTCTTCGACAAGTCCACCGAGATCGAGTCGCTGATCGCCTACTGCACGGAACTGGCGGAGCAAACGCAGTAAATCGTTGTTGCCGATGACGGTGGCGCTGACGGTGGGTCTGGCTTTCAGAGTGCTGCGCAGCGCCCCAGGCCACACAGGTTTTTCACCAGCGGCTGCGGCTTGAGAGACCGGTCCGACTTGCTGTTTATAGATGCCCCCGCGTGGCGTCCACCGGCCCCAAGCTGCCGGCACGTGCAGCCGCCGGAACCTTGTCTTCTTGCGGCAGTTCGATTTCCAAACGCGCCAACACAGGGCGCGCATCGGCTTTCGCACCTTGTACACAGTGCCAGGTGAAACTGCGCATCGCGTCAGCCAGCAGGCGCCCACTGTCCAACTGATTCAATGCCATCAGCGGCCGGTACAGATTCAGCTCTTGTGGGCACTGGCTGGCGGCAAAACCGATCACCGAGTCATGGCCCATTACCTGCAGGCACACCATGGTCAGCGCCTCTGCTTGCGGCGGGTTCTGAGCGCCCGGCGGGGTGGAACTGCCGGCCACCTCAGCCGCCAGTTGCGGTTCACCACCACCACCGCCACCACCGCCACCGCCACCACCACCGCCACCGCCACCACCACCGCCAGCAGGCGCGAGGCAGGCCATCAAGCGCACACCGTGCGATATCTGGTTCAGCGTGATGGCCAGCAGGCGCAGCGCGCCGTGCAGGGCCACCAGCGGTTCGTGGCCGGCCAGCGCGCCAAGCTGCTGGTCGGCCTGCACCAGTGGCAGTTGCAGCCGCTGCGCGAGCCGGTTCACCACGCTGGCGCCAAATGCCGGGTGCGAAGCGATGCCGCAGTCCGCCGCCGTGGCGCCCAGGGTCAGCGTGTGCACGGCGGGCAGCGCGCGGCGAATGGCGTCTTCGCACATCGACAACTGCGCTTCGTAAGCGCCGAATTCCTGACCCAAGGCCATTGGCTCGGCGCCGTGCACGCGTATGCGGCCTGCCTTGTGCACGTGCGCCAACGCCGCGCTTTGCGCCGCCATCGCGCTGCGCAGCCCTTGCAGCGCCGGCAGCAGCCGCGATTTGGCTTGCAACAAGGCCGCGATGTGCGTGGCGCTGGCAAAGACATCGTTGCACGACTGGCCCAGGTTCACGTGGTCGTCGGCGTCCACCAGGCTCGCGCCCTGCAGGTGCATCACGTGGTCCGGCAGCGGGTCCAGGGCCTGACTCGCGATATGGGCGACAACCTCGTTCACATTCACATGGCTCTGCGCGCCAGAACCCGATTGCCACACCGACAAAAGAAACCGGGCATCAAACTCGCCTTCGGCCACACGGCTGGCGGCCGTTGCAATGGCTGCGGCTTGCGCGCTGCCCAACAAACCCAGCTCGCGGTTGCTCAACGCCGCCGCCCATTTGATGAGCGCTATTGCCCGTATCAGTTCCAGCGGCATGCGCTGCTCACCAATGTCGAACACGCGCACATTGCGTGCCGTCTGCAGGCCCCAGCCTGCGCTGCCGGAATGCGGTGCAGGCACGCCGCCGCCGTCGCCAGCTGTGACAGCAGGCGGCCGCCCCGGCATCGGGGTTTCAATCAGCAGCTTGGGCAGGGCGTTCATCAACATCACCAGTTGCGCACAGTGCGGCACACAGCCGGCGCTGTCTGTGCGCTGGTAAACACAATCGCAGCGTTGACAGTGACCTGCCGCGCTGCTGAACGAGCCCGCCGACGCGGTGCCTGCGTGTGCTTCCGAACAGACCCGCACCTCAACGCCGCCCACAGTAGCGTCGCCCGCCCGCTGTTGCCTGGCGCTGGGATTCCAGGTTCGGGGATCGCCTTACTCTTGCCTGGAAACTCTGCATGCGCATGCGCGACCCACCACCCCTCAAGGCCGCCCACAGCGTTGATATGAAGATGGAGTGTTGCGGACCCAACCGGGCACCGTTTCGGTGTTCGACTTGACTGCGTCCGCCGTGGCGGCCCGTTTGGCAGCTCGTTTGGCAGCCCGTTTGGCAGCTCGTTTGGCGACCCGTTTGTTGGCCCGATGATGAAGACGATCGGTGTGCTGACACACCGGCCGCTGGTGCTGCCGCTGGCCGTGGTGGTTGCCGTGGCGATGGTGACCATCAGCGAAGTGACTTATTGGCAAATCATGGGCTCGCTCGAAGGTGATGCGCTGGAGTCCCTGTTGAAAGACAGTGCTGCGATGGCCCAGCACCGCATGGACTTGGCGCGCAGCTTGATGCTGGCCCGCGTGGATGTGGTGGTGCTCAGCCTCATCAGCGTGGCGGCGCTGTTTCTGTTGCTGCGCCAGGGCCTGACGCTGCAGCGGGCGGCGCAGGCGCAGGCCGAAACGCTGGAGGCCACCGTGACCCTGCGCACGGGTGAACTGCGCGAGTTGACACAACACCTGCAGGCGGCGCGGGAAGACGAACGCAGCTGCCTGGCGCGCGACCTGCATGACGAGCTGGGCGCGCTGCTCACCGCCGCCGAGCTGATGATCTATCGGCTGGTGCAAGAGGCCGTCAACAACATCAGCAAGCACGCACGAGCGCGCCAGGTGTGGTTAAGCCTGCAACTGCTGACGAGCGACGGCATTGCACAGCACCAGCGGGTGTGCTTGGCGGTGCGCGATGACGGCGTGGGCTTTGACAACCGCCTGCCGCCCAGTGCGTCGCACGGGCTGCTGGGCATGCGCTACCGCGTGCAGGCCGAAAGCGGCGGTCTGCAGCTTGCCACCGCGCCGGGCCAAGGCACGCGGATCGAGGTGCTGCTGCCGCCGTCGTTTGCGGCGGCGCCGAACGCCGCAGCCTGAAAACTGCCTGCACGCGCGCCGCCGGCGGTGCGTGATTCAAGTACATGCAGGGCTTGACCCGGGTTGTCGGCTTCGTCCTACGCCAGCGCGGCGCAGCAGCCGATGCACTGCCTGCGGGCAGCCCGGCACACTGCTTGCACCCTGTCCCGCTTGGCACTTGAGGAGACCACCATGCTGCACTACGCCGTCGTATTTCTTGTCATTGCACTGATCGCCGCCGTATTCGGTTTTGGCGGCATTGCAGCCGGTGCCGTCGGTATTGCGAAGGTGCTGTTTGTTGTGTTTCTGATCATGGCCGTGGTGGCATTTCTGTTCGGACTGCTGCGCAAAGGCTGAACCCGTTTTTCTTTCCCTTCACTCTCACTTTCAAGGAAGCATCATGACGACCTACCATACCCCTGACACCACCGCCTCCAGCCTGCTCGACCGCGCTGCAGTGGGCGCCGACCATGCGCTGGACGGCTTGTCCAACAAGCTCCACACCGCCAAAGATCAAGCCAACAACCTGGGCCAGCGCGGCATCGACGCCATGCGCGAAGGAACTCAGCATCTGCGCGACACCGCCCACCGCGCCAGCGACCACACGCTGCACTACGTCAAGGACGAACCGGTGAAGGCGCTGCTGATTGCTGCCGCCACGGGCGCCGCGCTGGTGGCCTTGCTGAGCTTGATGTCGCGGTCCAGGCACTGACAGCCAGGGCCGTGCCACCGATGACGGCACCGGTGGCACGGGTGGCACCGGTTCGGGCAGGCCGCGCCTTGCAGCGCGGTCTGCAAGCGAACATCTTCACCCCCTTTTGCAACACGCAGGCCCGTCATGTTTAACCCCTGGTTTGAGTTGCTGGCCACGCGGCCCCTGTTGCTGGCCGAACACGCCTCGGCGTGGGCCGAACTGCTGGCCGCCGAAAGCGCTGCAGCGCTCAGCGGCTTGCGTCGCCGTCTGATGTTGCAGGTGGCGGCAGGCTTGGCGGCGCTGCTGGGCACCACACTGTCTGCCGTGGCCTTGATGTTGTGGGCGGTGACGCCGGCCGCGCAGTTCAGCACTTTCTGGCCCGGCGCCTTGTTGTGGCTGGTGCCGGTGCTGGTGCTGGCGGTGGCCGCTGGGCTGTGGACGGCGGCGCGGCGCACCGATGACGGTGGCAACCGGGCGCGGTTGCAGCGCTTGTCGCGCCAATGGCAGGCCGACCTGAACTTGATGAAAACCACGCCGAGAACTGCATGAATTCCAACAACGGCCACCCGGTCATTGCAGCACCTGCCGTGCCAACTGTGCACGCAGCGTTGAACGGCTTTGATACCGAGCACAGCCCGCATGTGCAGACAGCTGCACAACGGCTGGAACAATCGCGCCAGCGGCTGCTGCAGGCGATGGCGCCGCCGGGCGCGCAGCAGCCTGACCCGCCGCACCGGGGCCCGGTTGAACACGCGCAACCAGATCCGCAACTGCGTCCGCAAACAGATCCGCGACCACATCCGCAAGCACATCCGCAACAACTGTGGCCGGGCACCGATGTCAACGGCCCCCCGCCGTCGGCACACCGTGCACCGCGGCCTGTGGTGCAGGGCCTGCTGGCAGCAGCTCGCCGCTGGTGGTCACAACACCCGCTGCATCATGTTGGCAGCCTGGCAGTGCAAACGGCCGAAGCGGCAGCGCGGCCGATGGTCAAAGAGCATCCGGTTGTGCTGCTGCTGGCGGCTGCCGTGTGCGGCGCGGCGCTGGCCTGGTCGCGGCCATGGCGGTTTGTCAACCGGCGCTTGGTGGCTGCGGCCCTCGTGCCCGGCGTGATGCCCCGTCTGTTGCCCAGCCTGCTGCGCAAACTGACGCCGCTGCTGGTGCCGCTGCTGGTGCCGCTGTTGGTGCCACTGCTGGTGCCGCGCCCGGGGCCTTCACTGTGGGCGCGCCTGGTGCATGCCGTGGGCGCGATGATTCCGAATGAACACCTTGCGCCACCGACGGCGAACACGGCACCGCAGCAGCCGGCCGGCCCGTCGGCTTACCGCGCCCGCACAGACAAACAGCACGAAGCAGAGGTCTTCACGAACGGCGACCGTCAGGCCAGCAGCGCGCTGTAAGAAGCACGCTGCCGGGCATAACAGGAACAGGCAGCGGCCTCCAGACGCACGCGGTCCAGCACCCGCAGTTCGCCCCGGTGATAGTGAATCAGCCCCTCACGCTGCAGCACCCCGGCCGCCACGGTGATGCTGACCCGCCGCACACCCAACATGCCCGACAACAGTTCATGCGTGACGTGAAACTGGTTGTTGTGCGCCCGGTCTGCGTTCATCAACAAACAGCG
>JAYUPP010000560.1:0-16580 GCA_043760045.1 Betaproteobacteria bacterium | reverse complement strand
CCCGGCTTTCAAGAATCGTTTCATGGTTGCCCGCGCGCAGGGAAAACATGAAACCGCCTTCGTGACCTTCGATCAGTTGGTAGTACCCGTTCATCTGCATATCCCCTTGTTCTGCCTTGCAACTTGTTTGATCCCCCGCCACTGCGCCAGCACCGGCTTGACCGGCGGGCATGTCGGGGAACGCCTGCTAACGCTCCGCTGCAGACAAGAGAAGTTGCTCGTTGAGCAAACTGCCTAAACTAAATGATGGCCCCTGTCAAGGAACTCTTCCACTGCAGCGAAGAGCCAATGTATGCCAGGGGACCGGGTCGGCCAAACATCAACTTGCAACCGCTGCACCCCCGGTTTAGAGGGGCGAATGTAACGATCGATTGATATCGACCCCCCTTATTCGAGTGTTACCAGCTTGTGCTTCAAAGCCACCAAGACGGCCTCGGTTCGGTTGTCGGCGTGCAGTTTGGCCAGGATGTTGGTGACATGGAATTTCACGGTCGGCATCGCGATCGACAGCCGCGTTGCGATCTCCTGATTTGACAGCCCGGTGGCCATCAGGGCCAGCAATTCACGTTCACGGCTGGTCAGTTCGTCGCCGGGGTGGCTTTCGCGCTGGTCGGCGATCAACGCGTCGGTGACTTCAGGCGCCATCACGCGCTGGCCGCGGGCGGCGCTGATGATCACGTTCACCAGTTCCTGCGGCGAAGCGTTTTTCAACAAGAAGCCCGACGCACCAGCGGCCATGGCGCGGCGCACTTCGCTGGCCTCGAGCACACTGGTGAGCACCAGGAACTTGGCTTGCGGCAGCAAAGGGCGCATGGCCACGATGGCCGCCACGCCGTCCATGCGCGGCATCACCAGGTCCACCAGCACCACATCGGGTGCGGCCAGGGGTGCCAGGCGCACCGCTTCGGCACCGTCGGCAGCTTCGCCCACCCACAGCAGGCTGGACTCGGAGCGCAGCATCGCCACCAAGCCGTGGCGGATCATCGGGTGATCATCAACGACAAATATTCTGATCGGGGTCATGGCTCGTTCTCGCTTCTGTTCAGGGTAAGGGTAATTTGTGTGCCCTCGCCGGGGGCACTCCGGATGGCCAGCTCGGCATGCAGCAACTGGGCGCGCGCTTTCATGTGCGCCAGGCCCGCGTGGGCTGGCGGTTCGGCACCCGTCACGAAACCGATGCCGTTGTCTGAAATGCGCAGGACAGCGGCGCCGCGCTGCGGTGCCACCCACTGCACAAACCCGTGGCTGGCGCCGCTGTGGCGCCCGATGTTCGACAGCGCAGCTTGCGCGATGCGGTAGACATGCAAACGTTGCGCCGGTGCCAGTGCAGCGGTGTCGTCGATGTCGGTGTTGACGAGCACGCTGCCGCGGCCGGCCAGCGCAGCCACGCTTTGCTGCAACAGTTCGCACAAGCGCACTTGGGCTACCGATTCCGGACGCAGCTCAAAGAGCATCAGGCGCATTTCCGCCAAGGCACTGCTGTTCAGCCGTTGCAGCATCTGCGCCTGGCTGCGCACCGCTGCGTCGGCATGCTGCGAGCGCGCCAGCGTGCCTGCCAACAGGTTGGCCGCAAACAGCGTTTGCGTCACCGCATCGTGCATTTCGCAGGCCAGGCGCCGGGGCACGTCATCCAGGCTCAGCCCCGGTTTCAAAGCTGGGGCAGCCGCGCTGACGCTGCGCGTTTGCAGGTCGGCGTTTCCGCGTGTGCAAACAGGCGTCTGATGCGGCGCCCGGGGCTCGACCGCAGCCAATCCCACCGACAAGGGGTGAACGTCCCCGCGCTGTTCAGCGGCACGCGGCGGGCTCTTGGCGAATGGCATCTGCATGGCCAGGGGATGGTAGGTGGCGGTGTTCCAAGCCAGCCCAGACCCCAGTATGGGAGCCTTTGTGCTGCCTGGGGATCCCTGCGACCGTTGCCACCACGATCGGCGACGGCGTTCAGGTCCTGCAGGCGCCTGGTTTCATGGCTGCACAACGGCGCCGCAAAGCAGCGCTTTACAGCAACGCTTGTGTGGTGGTCACGTGCGCGGCCAACGGCCCTTCAGCTGCATGGATGTGCACTTCGCCGAATACCAGGCTGCGGCGTGAATCAGCTGCAAATCCAGTTCGCTGACCCACGGCGCGAAGAGCTGGGACAGCGCTTCGCTGAGCATCGCCGCGCTGACCGCGGGCGCGGCTGGGGCAGGCAGGGGCAGACAGGGGCAGGCAGGGGCAGGCAGGGGCAGGCTGACACTCCGGCAATAATTGTCGGATTCTAAGGAGCGCCTGTTTATTGACTGATGCAGCACGCTCACCGCCGCTGCGGCACTTTTGCCCAGCTTTTTTTCTACCCTGCGACTCGCTCTGGAGCCCCTGAAAACCATGAACAAGATTTTCGCGAGCGCCGCCGCTGCGCTGGCCGGCGCCGTGCATGACGGCCAGTTGATGGCGGTGGGCGGCTTCGGCCTGTGTGGCATACCCGAGGCCCTGATCGACGCCTTGCGCGACACGGGCGTCAAGAACCTTACCGTCATCAGCAACAACGCGGGCGTTGACGACTTCGGTCTGGGCAAACTGCTGCGCACGCGGCAGATCAAAAAAATGATCAGCAGTTATGTTGGCGAAAACAAGGAATTCGAGCGCCAGTATCTGGCCGGTGAACTGGAACTGGAATTCACGCCCCAGGGCACGCTGGCCGAGCGGCTGCGCGCCGGTGGCGCTGGCATTCCGGCTTTCTACACCCGCACGGGGGTGGGCACGCTGGTCGCCGAAGGCAAAGAGATCAAGGAATTCGACGGCAAGTCGTATGTGATGGAACGCGGCCTGGTGCCCGATGTGTCGCTCGTCAAGGCCTGGCGTGCCGACACCTCGGGCAACCTGCAGTTCCACCTGACGGCGCGCAACTTCAACCCCGCCGTGGCCATGGCCGGCAAGCTGACCATCGTGGAAGTGGAAGAGATCGTGCCGCTGGGCGCAATCGCCCCCGACGACGTGCACCTGCCGGGCATCTACGTCAAGCGCCTGGTGCTGAACGCCACGCCTGAAAAACGCATCGAAAAGCGCACCGTTACTGCACGGCCGGCTTCAACGCCGCCCTCCACTGAGAAAGCGGGAGTCTGACCATGGCCTGGACACACGACCAAATGGCCGCGCGCGCGGCGCAGGAACTGCACGACGGTTACTACGTCAACCTGGGCATCGGCTTGCCCACGCTGGTGGCCAACTTTGTGCGCAGCGACATCGAAGTCTGGCTGCAAAGTGAAAACGGCATGCTCGGCATCGGCCCGTTTCCCACCGAAGACGAGGTCGACGCCGACGTCATCAATGCCGGCAAACAGACCGTCACCACCATACCCGGCAGCAGCATTTTTGGCAGCCACGACAGCTTTGCGATGATTCGTGGCGGCAAGATCGACTTGTCGATATTGGGTGCGATGCAGGTCAGCGAAAAGGGCGACCTGGCGAACTGGATGATCCCGGGCAAGATGGTCAAGGGCATGGGCGGCGCGATGGACCTGGTGGCCGGTGTGGCGCGCGTGCTGGTGCTGATGGAACATGTGGCGAAGAAAAAAGACGGCGGCATCGACCTGAAGATCCTGCCCGCCTGCACCTTGCCCCTGACCGGCCTGGGCGTGGTCAATCGCATCATCACCGACCTGGCGGTGATGGACGTTACCCCCGCCGGCTTGAAGGTGGTGGAGATGGCGCCCGGTGTGGGCTTGGAAGAGTTGCAGGCCAAGACGGGCGTGCGGCTGCTTTGATGCGCCTGTGTTTCATGACGCAGGGCGGTGCCCTGCATCATGAAAGTTAGCCAACGGCTGCTCTGGCGCTTGGGCTGGCGCGGCTGGACAACGAAGCCACCGCCCGCGCTGCCTCGGTCACCAGGGTCGGGCCCTGGTAGATGAGGCCGGTGTAGATCTGCACCAGGTCGGCGCCGGCCTCGATTTTGCTGCGCGCGTCGGCACCGCTCATCACGCCGCCGACGCCGATGATGGGGTAAGCGGGGCCCAGCGCGGCGCGCAACAGGGCGATGACGCGATTGCTGGGCTGCAGCAGCGGTGCACCACTGAGGCCACCCGTTTGTGCTGCATGCGGCTGCCCTTGCACGGCGTCGTCACGCGCCACCGTGGTGTTGCAGGCGATGACACCGTCGATGCCGTTTTTCTGCAGCGTGCGGGCTATCACCACCACCTGCGTTGCGTCGAGATCGGGTGCGATCTTTACGAGCATCGGCACCTGTTTGCCGTGCTGCTGCGCCAGCGCCTGGCGGCGTGTTTGCAGCGCCGACAGCAAACTGTCGAGGGCTGCGTCACTTTGCAGCGCACGCAGGTTCTGCGTGTTCGGGCTGCTGATGTTGAGGGTCACGTAGTCAGCATGGGCGTAAACACCGTTCAGCCCCAGCAGATAGTCGTCCACCGCGCGCTCAATCGGCGTGCTGGCGTTTTTGCCGATGTTCAGGCCGAGCACACCACCCTGGGCGCGAAAGCTGTGCGCGCGCTGCACGTTGGCCACAAACGCGGCCAGGCCCTGGTTGTTGAAGCCCAGCCGGTTGATCAGCGCCCGCGCCTGCGGCAACCTGAACATGCGCGGTTTGGCATTGCCGGGCTGCGCCAGCGGCGTGACCGTCCCGACTTCGATAAAACCAAAACCCATCGCGCCCAGGCCGTCGATGCACTGGCCGTTTTTGTCCAGGCCGGCCGCCAACCCCACGCGGTTGGGCCAATGCAGGCCGAGCAATTGCACCGAGTCTGCAACACGCGGCTGCTGCCACAAACACTGCGCGGGCGTGTTTTGCAGCCGCTGCAGGCTGGCCATCGTCAGGTCGTGTGCGGCTTCGGGGTCGAGGCCAAAAAGGAAAGGGCGGGTCAGGGCGTAGGGCAGCAAGGACATGCGGTGATTGTCTCAGGCGACCGCTTGGCTGCATCACTTGGCTGCATCACTTGACTGCATCACTTGACTGCGTGACTTGGCTGCGTGATTTGGCTGCGGGACGCGCGGCCACCCGCAAAGTGCAACGGCCGCCCGGGATAATGCAGTGATGACGCAAGACGAACTCAAGGCCCTCGTTGGTCAGGCCGCGCTGGAATTTGTGGTGCCGGGCCACTGTGTGGGCGTGGGCACGGGATCCACGGTGAACCACTTCATTGACGCCCTGGCCCGCATCAAACACAGCTTCCCGGGTGCGGTGTCCAGTTCCGAGGCCAGCAGCGAGCGGCTGCAGCGCCACGGCATTGCAGTCATCGATGCTGCACAGGTAACTTCGCTGCCGGTCTACATCGACGGCGCTGATGAAATCGACGGCCAGGGCTGCATGATCAAAGGTGGCGGCGCGGCGCTGACGCGGGAAAAAATAGTGGCTGACCTGGCGGCGCAGTTTGTCTGCATCGCCGACGCGTCCAAATTGGTGGACGTGCTCGGCGCTTTTGCGCTGCCGGTGGAAGTGATCGCCATGGCCACGGCGCAGGTGACGCGCCGCTTTGCTGCGCTGGGTGCTGTGGCCACGTTGCGCCCGGATGTGTTGACCGACAACGGAAACCCTTTGCTGGACGTGCGCGGCCTGCGCATCACCGACCCGCTGGCGCTGGAATGCGAGATCAACCAGTGGCCGGGGGTGGTGACGGTGGGCATCTTTGCGCGCCACCGGGCACGCGTGTGCCTGCTCGGCACGCCACAAGGCGTTCGGCGTTTGACCTTCTGAAGCGCCCCGGGCTGGTGTTCTAATCGGGGACTGCTGGCAGCGCTGCGCGACCTCGCACAGCACCCACTTCCCACCGCACGAGGATCTCGTCTTGGCAAAACCCAATTACTCTTTCGAAAAACGCCAGCGCGAGTTGGCAAAGAAAAAAAAGAAAGAAGAGAAAGACAGGGAAAAAGCGGCGCGCAAAGCGGCCGGTCTGGCGCCATTGCCTGACGACCCCGAAGACAATGACGAGCCCGAGCAGGCCGCAGCTCCAAACAAGGGTTGACCTTTTCCTGCCGGCTGCACAGCGGCTGCGTTTTTCAGCCCTGAGCTTTTCTGGCGCTGCGCACGCGCCACCGTGCGGGGTCGACAGCGTCGGCCAGGTCCTGTTCCAGCGGCCACGGCGCCCCCACCGCTTGTGCGGCCACCAGCTGCGCCAACAGCGGCGCCAGCGTCAGGCCCCGTGCGCCGAGTGCAGTCAGCACAAACAGGCCGGGCTCGCGCGGCAGCAGGCGGGCTTGATCCTGGCGCTGGCCGGCTGGCCATAACGGCAACGGCATTTGCCCGGCGATGGGCATGCGGTCACTGGTGTTCAGGCGCCAGCCGGCACGGCCCAGCAGGGCTGATCTCGGCCCTGCGCTGGGCAGCTGTTCGGGCAGTTCCGGCAGTGCAAGGTGCAAGCCCGTCAAACGTTGCAAACGCTGCAGGTTTTCTGCGTGTTCTGCGAGCGTAGCCGTGGGCCATTCAGCGCCGCTGGGCTCCCCCACTGTGCTGCTGGCGCCGCACCACAGGTGGCCGCCGGCTGTAGCGTCGTCTGTGCTGTGCGGGCCTGCTCGCAGCTGCACCGCGTAACCGTCGCCAGTCAAAGGTAACTTCAACTGAAAGCCGGGCGGGCAGGGCAGGCCGGTGACTTGGCCGCGTGTGCTGAGCAGCGGCCATGCACCGTGGCCCAGGCGCTGCAACAGCGGCCCGGCTGACTGCGCATTGGCCAGCACCATCACATCGCCGTTGGCCAACCGCTGGCCTTGAGGGCCCAAAGCCAGCCATTGCCCAGCTTCGCGCGCCAGCGCGGCCACATCGTGGTTCACCTGCAGCGTCACACCCGGGGCGCACAGCGCCGTCTGCACCCACAGCGGCGGGCTGATCCAGCCACCCCCGGGGTAGAACCAGGCGGGCGATGAAACAGGCACCCCCGCGTGCTTTGCAGCGGCTGCCGCCGACCAGGCTTGCACGTAGTTGTCGGGCCAGCCCTGGCGCTTGATCAGGGCTTGCATGTCGGGCAAGCCGCCCGGGCGTTGCTCCAGCCGCAGCAACCCGGCCTGTTGGCCCGGCACACCTTGCTTGATGGCCTCGCCGTAAAGCGTCTGGGCCAGCAACGCGGCAGCGCGGTGCAGCCGCGCATGGCGGCCGTCGTCGCCGTTGACGGTGCCGTGAAACAAACCCACCACGTTGCCGGAAGCGCGGCTGGCGGGTGCAGGACAAGCTTCGAGCACCGTCACCTGCAGGCCCTGGCGCGCCAGCGCTTGCGCAGCGGCCGCGCCTGCCAGCCCAGCGCCCACCACCACGGCGGTGCGGGGGTGCGGGGCGCTGCTGATCGAAGCCGCTGTGATCGCATTTGATGCTGCTGCGCGGCGCGCCTGCTCCACAGCATGCGGCCGGTGCACCGCGTGTGTGAAGCTTGCGCCGTCGTCGGCCCGGGTGGCCAACGTGGGCGCAAAGCCTGCCGTTTTCAGGTTGGCATGCAGCGCCGGCGCGGTGCTCCAGGTGGCCAGAGTGCACCCCGGCGCGGCCTGGCGGGCGAGCGCCTTCAGCACTGGCAGCTGCCACAGCGCGGGGTTGCAAGCTGGCGCAAAGCCGTCCAGAAAAATGGCATCGGCGGGAGTGCGCAGATTGGGCAGCAGCGCAGCCACATCGCCCAGCGCCAGCAGCAGCGTGACACGGCCCGACTCAAATTCGAGTCTGTGCAGATTGGGCGTCAGCACCGGCCAGCGGTGCAGCAACTGGGCGGCCAGTGTGGGCAGCGCGGACTGCCTATGTGCCTGCTGCAAGTCCTGCCACCGTGCAGGATGCTTTTCAACGGCCACAAAGTGCAGAAGGTCACAGCGCTGCGGGTCGCGCTGCCAGGCGTGCCAGGTGGCGAGGAAGTTGTGGCCGAGGCCAAAACCAACTTCCAGCACGACAAAACGGCTGCGGCCTTGCCAACGGCCGGGCAAGCCGGTGCCCGCCAAATAAACCTGCTGCGCGCGTGCCAGCGCCGCCAACTTTGCAGGGTAGTGGCCAGCAAAATCAAGCGCGACCGGCGCTGCGTTCGGGTCGGCGCCAAAAGCCATGCGCGCGGGCCTGATGGGCGTTGTTTTCACCGTGCCGGGGCGGCGACGGCCAAGCCCGCCAGCCACTGCAGCAACGGTTGCCGCACCGGCTGCAGGCCCCGGTATTGCAGCACTGCCGGCGACATGCTGGCGATGGCGTCGTGCAGCGCCTGCGCCCGCGCGGCAGGCCCTTGTTCGCCGGCTTGCAGCACCTGCGCCAGCGGGTGCAATTGCACATGGATGGTGAAAAAGGCCAGGTTCAGCGCCGCTAGCGGAATGAAAGTCTGGTGTTCGGTGCGCCACCAGGCGTCGGCAACCGCCTTGTGGTGCCAACGCACGCGGTCGGTGCGGTCCGGATGCGCGTGCAGGCGCTCATGGTCGGTCACCGTCCACACAAAACGTTCCCAACGCTCAGTGCCGCACACCAGACGCGCCAGCGTGGCGCTGGCTTTCAGCAGCAACTGGTTGTCGGCCACCGGGGCATGCACGGCGGCAAAAGACCGGCCCACCTTTGTTTCCGGTGCCCAGTGGCTGGGCAGCGTGACCGCCAGCCACGGGATGCTGGCGTCGCTGCCGTCAACCAGCGCGAAGTCCTCTTCAAAGGCCAGGCACAAGAGGCCCGTCTGGCGCCAGGCGGGTGGCAACCGCGCCAGGCAACGTGGCACCTCGTCGCCCAAACCGAAGGGGCCTGCTGCTGTCTGCTGCACGGTGCCGTCGGCGGCAACCGTTGTACCCAATATTCTGGCGTTAGCTACGCCACCGTCCCACTGCCAGGCCTGCGGCTGCGTGGCTTCAGCCTCGGCAAAAAGGGCATGCAAAGCGGGCCCGGCGTCAAAGCCGTGCCGCACCAGCAGAGCCTGCGATGAGAAGTGCGACAGCACCGCCAGTTTTTCGCGCTGGTGGCGCGAACCGGGTGTCATGGGTGTCAGCTGCGGCGCACCCGGCGGCAGGCGGCGCAGGCCCGGTTGCATACGAAAAGGGGCCTCAACGGCCGCTTCGAAGTCAAAGCTCATGGCCGCATGATGCACCGCCCACCACCAGCGCAGCCGGCAAAAAAAGGGCGCCGTGCGGCGCCCTTTTTTTGCTGTCGCAGCAGCGCCGTCACACGCGCTTTTTGTACTCGTGTGTGCGGGTGTCGATTTCGATTTTGTCGCCGTTTTCCACGAAGATCGGCACGCTGATCTCGAACCCGGTGCCCACCAGTTTGGCCGGCTTCAACACCTTGCCCGAGGTGTCGCCCTTGACAGCGGGGTCGGTGGTGATTTCGCGTACCACGGTGGTGGGCAGTTCCAGCGAAATGGCCTTGCCGTCATAAAAAACCACCTCCGCGGCCATGCCGTCTTCCAGGTAGTTGATGGCGTCGCCCATGTTTTCGGCTTCCACCTCAAACTGGTTGTACTCGGCGTCCATGAAGGCGTACATGGGGTCGGCGAAATAGGAGTAGGTGCACTCTTTTTTGTCCAGAATGATCTGCTCCATCTTGTCGTCGGCCTTGAAAACCGTTTCGGCGCCAAAGCCGCTGAGCAGGCTTTTCATTTTCATGCGCACCGTGGCGGCGCCGCGGCCACCACGGCTGTATTCGGTTTTCAGCACGACCATCGGGTCTTTGCCCTGCATGATGACGTTGCCGGCGCGGATTTCCTGTGCGAGTTTCATGGGTGTTTGGATCCGTTGTACAGGGGAGCCGGGTGCTTGCAGCAAGCTGGCACTGGGCAAAGCCCTAAATTCTAGCAGCCGGTTTCTTGGCGCAGCGCCGGGGTCGAGGTGGAGTTCGAAGCGGCAGCGCTGCGCTTGGCTTGTGCAAATGCCAACAGCTGCTCGGCCGCCGGGGCTTGCTGTTGCAGCCGGTCCACCCACGTTGACAGAGCGGGCCGCCATGCAGGCAAGCCGTTCAGGGCTTGAAAAGCGGGCGCAGGCAGCGCCTCACCCGCTGCCGGCGAGCCGTTCCACCACTGCCACAGCGTGGCCACGGCAGGGTCTTGTTGCCCCTGCTGCAGCAGGGCCTGCACTTTGGCGTGGTGCGCGCCGTCATGCTGCGGGTAGGCCTGCCATACAAACGGCGCGCGCGCCCACAGTGCGCGCACGAGGCTGTCTTCACCACGCACAAAGTTCAAGTCACAAGCCCACAACATTTCGTCATAGGCGACCTGTGTTTGCCAAGGCAGGCTGTGCATGCGCAAGCCGGGCCTGGCCTGGCCCGCCAGCCATTGCCATGCAGCTGTTGCCCCGCCCGGTGTCAGCAGCAGGCAGGTGGGCCGCGCGGCCAAGGCCTGCAGCAGCGCGGGCAAGCGCGGATTGGGGTAACAAAACAGGCTCACCAGACGTTCGCCCGGCTGCAGGCTGATGCCCAGGCGGTGCAACCAGGCTGAGCGTTCGAAGGCGGCTCGCCGCATGGGCAGATCAGCTTCGCGCAGCAGCCCGCCGGTGCGCGGTGTGAAGCCGGGATAAAAAAACCACTTCGTCAGGCCGCGGCGCTGCGGCGAGGGCAGGCCATGTGAGCGCTCCACATAGCTTTCGGCGCTCAGATATTCCAGGTTGATCCACACCGGCACTGCACCCGGGCGCTGGCCCATCGCCTGCACATAAGCAGCGGGCGGGTCGCAGCCGAAACCTTCGATGACGACCTCGGCGGCGCCTGGCTCCGCGTCACCGGTGCTTTCGGTTGGCCAGGCCAGCACCTGCACGCGCGGGTGACCTGCAGGCGCCATCCAGCACAGCGCGCTGGCGTCGTCGATGAACAAACGCACCTGCAGCCCGCGGTCGGCCAAGTCAGCCGCCAGCCGCCAGCACACACCGACGTCGCCAAAGTTGTCGATGACGCGGCAGAAGATGTCCCAGCGCGGCTGTGCTGGGCCTGCGGCCTGCAGGCGGTGGATGCGGGGCATGGGGTGATTATCGAAGGCGGTCAAAATCCGCCCCGATGAATGAGCCCCCAAACCCCGCTGGCAACCCCGAAGCCGCAGCCCAGGCCACAAATGGAAAGGGCGCGGCTGCCGTTGCTGGCGACCGCGCAGCAAACGGCGTGAGCCCGGTCGCAGAGGCCCAAGCGCCGACGGCTGCGCAGCGCCAGTATCTGCTGGCCGAAGTGGCTGCCTTACCCGCCTTGCCCGGCGTTTACCGCTGGTTTGACGCCCAGGGCGCACTTCTATACGTGGGCAAGGCGCGCAATCTGAAAAAGCGTGTTTCAAGCTACCTGCAGCGTGACCACGACGGCACGCGCATCGGCCAGATGGTGGCGCGCATCGTGCGGCTGGAAACCACCGTGGTGCGCACCGAGGCCGAAGCGCTGCTGCTGGAAAACAACCTCATCAAGTCTTTGTCGCCGCGCTTCAACATTCTTTTTCGTGACGACAAAAGTTACCCCTATCTGAAGATCACCGGCCAGCGTGCCACCGCCCTTGCGGGCCGCGCTGGCGCTGCCGTGGCGCCGGATGCATCGGCCGCGTTTCCCCGCATGGCCTATTTCAGGGGCGCAGTCGACCGCAAACACCGCTACTTCGGCCCTTACCCCAATGCCTGGGCCGTCAAGCAGACCATCCAGTTGATGCAGAAAGTGTTTCGCTTGCGCACTTGCGAAGACACCGTGTTCGGCAACCGTTCACGGCCTTGCCTGCTGTACCAGATTCAACGCTGTTCCGGCCCTTGTGTGGGTTTGATAACGCCGACCAGTTACGTACAAGACGTGGACCAGGCCGAGCGCTTTTTGCGCGGTGAGCAGGGTGCGTTGATCGACGACATGCAGGCACAGATGATGGTGCACGCCGAGGCACTGGCCTTCGAGCAGGCAGCGGCGCTGCGCGACCGCATCGGTTCGTTGTCACGGGTGCTGCACCAGCAGGCGATGGATGCCAGCAGCCTGTCGGGCAGTGAACAAGACGTGGACATCCTGGCCGTGAAGGTGGCCGGCGGCCGCGCCTGCGTGAACCTGGCCATGGTGCGCGGCAGCCGCCATCTGGGTGACCGCGCTTACTTTCCCGCGCATGTGGATGAAGGTGCCGCGCTGCAGGGCCTGAGCGACGACGCCGCTGATGAAGCAGCGCCGTCTGCTGAAGTGGCGGTGCTGGAAGCTTTTGTTGCGCAACATTACCTGGGCCAGGCGGTGCCGGCGCTGCTGGTGACGAGCCACGTGCTGAACCCGGCCTTGATCGGTGCACTGGCTGACGCCGCCAGCACCCGCGTGCGGGCCCAGCACCAGCCGCGTGAACAGCGGCGCATCTGGCTGGACATGGCCGTCAAGGGCGCCGAGCTGGCGCTGGCACGCTTGCTGGCTGAAGAAGGTTCACAGCAGGCGCGAACGCGCGCGCTGGTCGACGCGCTGGACCTCGACATCGCCGACCCGTCGCAGCTGCGCATCGAATGTTTTGACATCAGCCACAGCGCTGGCGAAGCCACGCAGGCGTCGTGTGTGGTCTATGAAGGCCACCAGATGCAGAGCAGCCAGTACCGGCGCTTCAACATCGACGGCATCACCGGCGGCGACGACTACGCCGCCATGCGCCAGGTGCTGATGCGGCGTTATGCGCGGCTGGCCGAAATGGTGGCCGAAGCGCCTGTTGAAGCTGCGGCTGTAACGGTTTCCGCAGAACCTGGCAGCGCGGCGCCCAGCCGCGTTGTCGAGTCGATCGCCGATGGTGGTGCGCCCCCATCGCCACCCGCCCCGCCGCCCAGGAAACGCGGTGGCCTGGCGCGCATGCCCGACCTGGTGCTGGTGGACGGTGGCCGCGGCCAGGTCAGCATGGCGCGCGAGGTGTTTGTTGAACTGGGGCTGGAACTGGCACTCATCGTGGGAGTGGAAAAAGGCCAGGGCCGCAAAGTGGGTCTTGAGGAACTGGTGTTTGCCGATGGGCGCGAGAAGGTCTACCTCGGGCATGATTCGGCGGCGCTGATGCTGGTGGCGCACATCCGCGACGAGGCGCACCGTTTTGCCATCACCGGCATGCGCGCCAAGCGCGCCAGTGTGCGCACCGGTGGCAGCAAACTAGAAGACATCGCCGGTGTGGGGCCGCGCAAACGTGCACGTTTGCTGCAGCGTTTTGGCGGCCTGCGGGGTGTGGCGGGCGCCAGCATTGAAGAGCTGGCCAGTGTTGAAGGCATATCCAAAGAACTTGCAGAGGAAATTTACCGTGCGTTGCATTGAGCGTCACCTCATCTCCGTGTGGGCTGTGGCCCTGCTGGCTGGCTGTGCCAGCAAGGCACCGGCACCACCTGTGCCGGCGGCGCCCAGCGTGCGTTCAGCGCCGCCTGCACCGTCAGCGCCGACGGTGGCGCAACCCGCAGTGCCCACGGCGCCGGCGGCCCGCCCCAGCGCGCCTGAGCCCATGCCGCCCGCGGCCCGCGCGGCGCCGCCTGCGCCAGCGAAGCAGCGGGTGGTGCAACTGCCGCCGCCCACACCTTCACGCAACATGGGCGAGGTGCGGTTGCAGGCCGCGCGGCGCCTGGTGGCTGCGCACCCCGACGGCAGCTACATGAGCAAACCCAAACAGCCGCTGCTGGGCGTGCCGGTGCTGAAAGTCAGCCTCAACGCCGACGGCAGCGTCAACAATGTGCTGGTGCTGCGTGAACCCCATGAAGCCAAAGAAACCATCCAGCAGGCCATCGACGCCGTACTGCGCGCAGCGCCCTACGGCGACATGAGCCGGCTGCCGCGGCCGTGGGAATTCATCGAGACTTTTCTGTTTGAACACAATGGCCGCTTCAAGCCGATGACGCTGGACCGCTGAGCCCACCGCCGGCTGGCGACTGGAGCATCAGTGCAGGTGCGGCTGCGGCGCTGGCCGCAGGGCTGGCAGCAGCACTGCACAATGCCCCGTCCGAGCCAGCCCATGCCCCCGCGCCGCCCCATGTTCCTGACCATTCCCACGCTCTTGACCTGGGCGCGCATCGCGGCGATTCCGCTCATCGTCGGCGTGTATTACCTGGCCTGGGACATGGCCACCAAGAACCTGGTGGCCACCGTGATGTTTGTGGTCTTCGCAGCCACCGACTGGCTCGACGGTTACCTGGCACGCAAGCTCAATCAGCAGTCGGCCTTTGGTGCCTTTTTGGACCCCGTGGCCGACAAGTTCCTCATCTGTGCCAGCTTGTTGGTGCTGCTGGGGCAGGGCCGGGTGGACGTGCTGGTGGCGCTGATCATCATCGGCCGCGAGATCGCCATTTCAGCGCTGCGCGAATGGATGGCGCAGATCGGCGCCGCACGCAGCGTGGCCGTGCACATGCTCGGTAAGCTGAAGACCACATCGCAGATGACTGCGATACCGTTTTTGCTGTACGACGGCCGCTTGCTGGGCCTGATCGACACCCGCCTGTGGGGCCAGTGGCTGATGATCGTGGCCGCTGTGCTGACCGTGTGGTCGATGGTCTACTACCTGAAGCGCGCGATACCCGAGATCAGAGCCAAAGCACGATGACACGTGCACAGCGTGATGCGGACAGCGTCGGCGCCACCGGAAACAGCGCCAGCAGCGGCGGCGGCGGCGGCAACAACAACGGCGGCAACGGCGGCAACGGCGGCAACGGCGGCAACAATGGCAACCACACCGGCGGCAACAGCAGCCACAGCGACAGCCGGTGGCTGCGCGCCATGCCGGCCGTGTTTGTGCTCATCTGGAGCACCGGCTTCATCGTCGCACGCTACGGCATGCCGCACGCGCCGCCGTTCACGTTCCTGGCCTTGCGCTATCTGTTGTCCATCATCGCTTTTGCTGTGTGGATCGGCTTTGCGCGCCCCACGTGGCCCACCCAGCCGCTGCAGCTGCTGCACCTGGCGGTGACGGGTGTGTTGATGCATGCCGGTTATCTGGGCGGGGTCTGGTGGGCCGTAAAGGGCGGCCTGGGCGCGGGCCTGGCCGCGCTCATCGTCGGCCTGCAGCCGGTGCTGACGGCACTGTGGTTCACGGCCGTCAGCCGCAGTGCAGGACAGGGTGCACCGCTTGCTACAGGCCGCGCGGCGATACCGGCCGGCCAGTGGCTGGGCCTGCTGCTGGGGCTGGCGGGTTTGCTGCTGGTGCTGAGCAGCAAGCTGACACTGGGTGAGGCGCAGCCCGCCACGGCGGCGGCGGCGGCGCTGGCCCTGTGCAGCATCACGGCAGGCACGCTGTACCAAAAACGCTGGGTGCAGCCCTGCGATGTGCGCAGCGCCAACACGGTTCAACTGTTGGCGGCGTTGCTGGTGACGGTGCCATTGGCGCTGCTGGAGACTGAAGCCGTGGTCTGGCATCCGCAGCTCATCGGCGCGCTGGCCTGGTCGGGTTTGGTACTCACACTCGGCGGTAGCTCTTTGCTCTATCTGCTGATCCAGCGCGGCGCCGCCACGGCCGTGTCCAGCTTGATGTACCTGGTGCCGCCATGCACGGCGGTGATGGCTGCAGTGCTGTTTGAAGAAAGGCTGTCGGCTGCCGTGCTGGCCGGGCTCGCGCTGACGGCTGTGGGTGTGGCGCTGGCGGTGCGGCCACCAAGTCGGAGCTGAAGTTCGAAGCAGCAAACCGTTCGTGCAAACCGAGGTTGCAAGTTGCTGATGCAGGTCGTTACACCAGACACCCATGCCAGCCGCTCACGTTGGCGGCATGGGGCATGGCAGCGGCATGGCGTATTGGCGCGGGAACGGGCTGTCAAGCGGAAAAGCACCGCCATCCCGATGGGCTACCCCCGGGCAGTGGATGGTTTCGCTGCCAACGGAAATTAGTTACCCTTGACCCCAAGTCCAACAGCAGACACCAGCACAGGGGAACACGACGTGAACAAGAGTGAGTTGATCGAACACATTGCCAAGCAGGCCGACATCTCGAAGGCTGCGGCATCTCGCTCGCTCGAGGCCCTGATTGCTGCGGTCAAGCTCACGCTCAAAAAAGGCGGCACGGTCACCATCACCGGTTTTGGCACCTTCACTGCACCCAAGCGCGCAGCGCGCACCGGGCGCAATCCGCGCACCGGCGCGGCCATCAAGATCAAGGCCGCCAAGGTACCGAAATTCCGTCCCGGCAAGGGCTTGCGCGACGCGTTGTAAGCTTGCGAGTCAGTTCTGAATGACCGGGTGCTTAGCTCAGCCGGTAGAGCGGCGCCCTTACAAGGCGCAGGTCGGCGGTTCGAACCCGTCAGCACCCACCACCCCCGTCATCATCATCAGCAGCTGCCGCCGGGCCGCTGCGCGCATGGCCTTTGCCGTGCAACAGCAAAAGCGGCAAGGTCGCCTCGGGGCGTCTTATAGAATTCGCGGTTGTTTGCCCTGAGGGCAGAGCCAGCTGAGGTTCAGCATGGCTGATCGACTACCGAGGCCCTACCCATGTTCGATTTCGTTCGCAACCACACCCGGTTGGCGCTGGGTTTCATGCTGTTGCTGATCATCCCGTCGTTCATCTTCTTTGGCATCGACGGCTATCAGAAGTTCGGCGAAGGTGGCAACACCGCAGTGGCTGCGGTGGACGGCAGGAACATCACCCGCGGCGAATGGGACAACGTGCACCAGCGCCTGATGCAGCGCGCACGGAGGCAGATGCAGGGCGCTGACCCGTCGGCCTTCGACACGCCCGAGATGCGCCGCAACACGCTGGACAACATAGTGCGCGAACGGGTGCTGCTGACGGCTGCCAGCCGCATGAACCTGAGCACCAGCGACG
>JAYUPP010000559.1:0-5776 GCA_043760045.1 Betaproteobacteria bacterium | reverse complement strand
CGGTTTGCCCCGGCCAGCAGGTGCAGGCCGGCGAACGCCTGGCGGTGATCGAGGCGATGAAGATGGAGAACATCCTCACTGCCAGCCAGCCCGGCACGGTCAAAGATGTGCTGGCCGTCAAAGGCGACAGCCTGGCCGTGGACCAGGCCATCCTGAGTTTTTTATGAATCACGAAACCGGCACCAACGCCAGCGGCGGCGCCAAGCCTTATCGCATCCTGGGCGTGCAGCAAATTGCCATCGGTGGCGCCAGCAAACAGCGGCTGAAGGCGCTGTGGGTGGACATGCTGGGCCTGACGGTGAAGAGCACATTCGTCAGCGAACGCGAAAACGTGGATGAAGACATCTGCGCCATCGGCGACGGCGTGCATGCGGTGGAAGTGGACCTGATGCAGCCGCTGGACCCCAACAAAAAACCCGCCGTGCACAGCACCCCGTTGAACCATGTGGGCCTGTGGGTAGACGACCTGCCAGCCGCGGTGCAGTGGCTTACCGCAAGGGGTATGCGTTTTGCACCCGGTGGCATACGCAAAGGCGCCGCCGGCCACGACATCTGTTTCATCCACCCAAAGGGCAACGATGAATTTCCCATCTGCGGTGAAGGTGTGTTGATCGAACTGGTGCAGGCGCCAGTGGATGTGTGTGCGGCGCTGGGCGGGCGTATCGGTGCGGCTCTGAGCTGAACGCTGGGGCAGCCCAGCCTGTGGTGCCATCCTCAAGTCGTGTGGCGACCCTGCGCCTTGGTTCAGGGTGCAGCGCCATCCCGGCAATAGCATGTGTCGTGCTCTCGCAAGACCCCTGACAGGTGAGCTGTCCGCAGGGCTTGTCACCGTGGCAGCGCCGCCAGCCGGTGGCCACAACTTCACCACCAATCAACAGGAGTGTTATGAAACCGACCTCATGCTTTGCTCTGCTCGCCCTGGCTGCAGCCGTTCCGCTGGCCCAGGCCCAACCCAAGACCGATGGCCTGTGGCGCGGCACCGGTGGTGCTGCGCTGGCCATCACTTCGGGCAACACCGACACCCAGGCGTTGAACGTGGCGGTGGACATGGCCAGTGCCACGGCCAACGACAAGATCACCTTGGGTGGGGCTGTCAACTACGGCAAGAGCAAGGCCGCAGGCGTCAACACCACCACGGCCGACAAGTGGGCTGCAGCCGGGCAGTACGACTACAACCTGAGCCCGAAAATCTTTGTCTTCGGCAAACTCGGCCTGGAAGGTGACGACCTCATCGACCTGAGCCTGCGCAGCACCGCCGCCGCCGGCCTGGGCTACAAGCTGATCGAAAGCAAAGAGCTGAACTTCACACTGTTTGGTGGCCTGGGTTATTCCACCGACAAGTACGACAAGAACAAAACCATCGGCAGTAAAACGGGCAAGAGCTTCAGCCGTTCAAGTTTGATGTTCGGTGAAGAGTCTTCACATGTGCTGTCGGCCAGCACCTCGTTCAAGCAGCGGCTGGAGGTGTACCCCGGCTTGTCGGGCGACAAGGCGCAGATCATGAAGTTCACTGCCGGCCTGGCGGTGGCGATGAGCAGCACCCTGAGTTTGAACGTGGGCCTGACCGATAACTACAACAGCAAGCCGCCTGCAGGCGTGAAGAAAAACGATCTCGGGCTGATCACCGGCATCAACGTCAAGCTGGGTGCTAACTGACAGTCTTCACGGCTGACCGCGTCGCGGGCTTTGTGCGTCCAGGCTGCCCGTTTTCGCGCCACACCATGCCCGCAAGACCCGCCTGGGTCTTGCGGGCATGGCCTCGTCTAGAGTGGCCGCTTTGCACCCGGCTTGCCAGAAAGGCGCCCCACCATGAACGCAACTTCCCTGATCGAACAACTGCTCAAAGCCGGCTCCACCGTGGTGGGCCAGCAAGTTGACGCGGCGCGCAGCACTGCGGCGCGGCCCGACATGGGCAAATACGCCCAAGGCGCGGCGGTGGGTGGCCTGCTCGGTCTGCTGCTGGGCAGCCGAGGCGGCCGGCAACTGGGCGGCAAGGCCCTCAAGCTGGGCAGCGTGGCTGCGGTGGGCATGCTGGCCTGGAAAACTTATCAGGAATGGCAGGCCAACCAGCAGAGCAATCATCAAAACAACCAGCAAAACAATCAGCAAAACAATCAGCAGACTCAGGCGCCCGCTGCGGCGCAATGCGCAGCGCCGACTTTCGAGGCGCTGCCCGCACCGCAGCAGGAACTGCACGGCCAGGCCATGCTGAAGGCCATGATTGCAGCGGCCAAGTCGGATGGTCATGTGGATGCCCAGGAACAAGCGCTGCTGGACGCTGAATTGCAGCGCGGCCAGGCCACCCCGGCCCTGCGTGACTGGGTCAAGGCCGAAGTGGCCAAGCCGCTGGACGCCGGCGATGTTGCCGCCGCCGCCACCAGCCCGCAGATGGCGGCCGAAATCTACCTGGCCAGCCTGCTGGTGGTGGATGAAACCAGCGCCGCTGAGCGCGCTTATCTCGACACGCTGGCGGCTCGCCTGGATTTGGCGCCCGACCTCAAGGCCACGCTCGAAGCCCGCGTCAGCGCGCGTTAGGTCGCGCCGGGCCCCACCAGGCCACCCGAACCTGCACCGGACCGCACCAGCAGGCGCCGCGCTGCGCTTTCGCCGAGCGCTCCAACCGCCCCGGCAACGCCCGGACGTTGTGCGTTAACCACGAGGGCAGGGCTTCTGGCGCACCCGCCGCCCAGGGCAGTCAGCGGGCGGATGGGGGCAGGGCCGAACTATCCGGGACAATCGCGGTTGTAACGGGCGCCGCCAGCGGCTGCCCACCAGGCCCCACCACTTGTTCAACCCTGCACCATGCCCGCACTAACCCTGTACGACAAGCTGTGGCACGACCATGTTGTGCACACCGAAGATGACGGCACGGCCGTGCTCTACATCGACCGCCACCTGGTGCATGAAGTCACCAGCCCGCAGGCCTTTGAAGGCCTGCGGCTGGCCGGGCGGCGCGTCTGGCGCGTCAGCTCCATCGTGGCCACGGCCGACCACAACACACCCACCACCGGCTGGGCCGACGGCTACGACGGCATCACCGACGCCGTCAGCAAGCTGCAGATCACGACGCTGGACGCCAACATCTTGGCCACCGGTGCGGCGGCCTACTTCCCCTTCCTGGACAAGCGCCAGGGCATCGTGCACGTCATCGGGCCGGAAAACGGTGCCACGCTGCCGGGCATGACTGTTGTTTGCGGCGACAGCCACACCAGCACCCACGGCGCTTTTGGCGCGCTGGCGCATGGCATTGGCACCAGCGAGGTGGAACATGTGATGGCCACGCAGACGCTGCTGGCGCGCAAGGCGAAAAACATGCTGGTGCGGGTGAACGGCGTGGCCGGCGTGGGCGTCACCGCCAAGGACATCGTGCTCGCCATCATCGGAAAAATAGGCACCGCAGGCGGCACCGGCTACACCATCGAATTTGGCGGCAGCGCCATCCGCGCGCTCAGCATGGAAGGCCGCATGACGGTGTGCAACATGGCCATCGAAGCCGGTGCCCGCGCCGGCCTGGTGGCGGTGGACGACAAAACCATTGCCTATTGCAAAGGCCGGCCCTTTGCCCCCACCGGCCTTGAATGGGACCGCGCCGTGCTGCAGTGGCGCACGCTGCAGTCCGACGCAGGCGCGCACTTTGATGCCGTGGTCGAACTGGACGCGCTTCAGATCCTGCCCCAGGTCACCTGGGGCACCAGCCCTGAAATGGTGCTGCCGGTGGACGGCCACCTGCCCGACCCGGACAAAGAAAAAGACGCCGTCAAGCGTGGCGCCATCGAGCGCGCGCTGGCTTACATGGGTCTGCAGCCGGGCAAGGCCATCACCGACATCATGGTGGACAAAGTCTTCATCGGCAGCTGCACCAACAGCCGCATCGAAGACTTGCGTGCGGCTGCGGCGGTGGTCAAACACGCCGGCCAGCGCGTGGCACCCAACGTCAAGCTGGCCATCGTGGTGCCGGGCTCGGGGCCGGTGAAAGCGCAGGCCGAAGCCGAGGGCCTGCACACCATTTTCAAAGCCGCCGGGTTTGAATGGCGCGAGCCGGGCTGCAGCATGTGCCTGGCCATGAACGCCGACCGCCTGGAGCCCGGTGAACGCTGCGCCAGCACCAGCAACCGCAACTTTGAAGGCCGCCAGGGTGCAGGGGGCCGCACACACCTGGTGAGCCCCGCGATGGCCGCCGCCGCTGCGCTGCACGGCCACTTCGTAGACGTGCGCCGTTTCAGCTGAAAGGAAAGGGAAACTCGCCATGGAAGCTTTCACCCTGCACCAGGGCCTGGTGGCACCGATGGACCGCGACAACGTGGACACCGACGCCATCATTCCCAAACAGTTTTTGAAGTCGATTGCGCGCACCGGCTTTGGCCCCAACTTGTTTGATGCCTGGCGTTATCTCGACGCAGGCGAGCCCGGGCAAGACCCGGCCAGCCGCAAACCCAACCCCGACTTCGTGCTCAACCAGCCGCGTTACGCGGGTGCCAGCGTGCTGCTGGCGCGCAGCAATTTTGGTTGTGGTTCCAGCCGCGAACACGCTCCCTGGGCGCTGGGGCAATATGGTTTTCGGGCGCTGATTGCACCCAGCTACGCCGACATCTTTTTCAACAACTGCTACAAGAACGGCATCCTGCCCATCGTGTTGCCACAAGCGCAGGTGGCGCGTTTGTTTGACGAGGTGTTGGCGTTCCCCGGCTACCGGCTCACCGTCGACCTGCCCCGCCAAGTGGTGACGAAAGCCGACGGCACCGAGCTGCCTTTTGAAGTGGAGCCGTTCCGCAAATATTGCCTGGTCAATGGCTTCGACGACATCGGCCTGACACTGCGCCACGCCGACAAGATTCGCGCTTTTGAGGCCGAACGCCTGGTGCGCATGCCCTGGTTGACCCAACAGCAAATCTGAACTGACAAACCTGAAAAACAGCCGACGACCATGAAGATAGCCATCCTGCCCGGCGACGGCATCGGCACCGAAATTGTTGAACAAGCGGTGCGTGTGCTCAAGGCGCTGGAACTGCCGTTCGAGACTGAAACCGCGCTCGTGGGCGGTGCCGCTTACGAAGCCCATGGCCACCCGCTGCCCGACAGCACACTGCAACTGGCCAAAGACGCCGACGCCATTTTGTTTGGTGCCGTGGGCGACTGGAAATTCGACAAGCTGGAACGTTCACTGCGGCCCGAGCAGGCCATTTTGGGTTTGCGCAAACACCTGGGCCTGTTTGCAAACCTTCGGCCAGCGCTGTGTTACTCCCAGCTCACCCACGCCAGCAGCCTGAAGCCCGAACTGGTGGCCGGCCTCGACATCCTGATCATTCGTGAATTGACGGGCGACATCTACTTCGGCCAACCTCGCGGCCGCCGCACCGCAGTCGATGGCCACTTTCCCGGTGCCGAAGAAGCCTTCGACACCATGCGCTACAGCCGACCGGAAATCGAACGCATCGCGCACGTTGCTTTCCAGGCCGCCAGAAAACGCAGCAAACGCCTGACCAGTGTGGACAAGGCCAATGTGCTGGAAACCTTCCAGTTCTGGAAAGACGTGGTCACCGAGGTGCACGCGCTCTACCCCGACGTGGAGCTGCAGCACATGTACGTCAACGCCGCCATGCAGCTGGTGAAAGCGCCGAAACACTTCGACGTCATCGTCACCGGCAACATGTTTGGCGACATCCTGAGCGACGAAGCGGCCATGCTCACCGGCAGCATCGGCATGCTGCCCAGCGCGTCGCTGGACAAAAACAACAAGGGCTTGTACGAGCCCAGCCACGGCAGCGCGCCCGACATC
>JAYUPP010000558.1:0-16624 GCA_043760045.1 Betaproteobacteria bacterium | reverse complement strand
TTGCGCAAATCCAGGTGCACTCTAAGGCCCTGTTTTTGCAGCGCTTTTGCAACTTCAGCGGCGTAATCGGCCTGGTTTTCAGTGATCGACGCCACCACTGCCTGCACCGGTGCCAGCCAGACGGGCAACGCGCCGGCGTGCTGTTCGATCAGGATGCCGATGAAACGCTCAAGGCTGCCGACGATGGCCCGGTGCAGCATCACCGGGTGCGCGCGGCCGCTGGTGTCGGTGACGTATTCGCCCCCCAGGCGTTCAGCGGTGTTGAAGTCAACCTGCATGGTGCCGCACTGCCACTGGCGGCCGAGTGCGTCTTTCAGCGTGTATTCAATTTTCGGGCCGTAAAACGCCCCATCGCCCGGCGAGACGATGAACTCGCAGCCCGAGCGGCGCAGCGACTCCATGACCGCGAATTCGGCCTTGTCCCACAGCTCATCTGATCCCACCCGTTTTTCGGGCCGTGTCGCAACCTTGTAGATGATGTCGGTGAAGCCGAAGTCGGCGTACACCTTTTGCAGCAGCGCGGTGTAGGCCACGCATTCGTCCAGGATCTGGTCTTCGGTGCAGAAGATGTGGCCGTCGTCTTGCGTGAAACCGCGCACACGCATGATGCCGTGCAGCGCGCCGCTGGGCTCGTTGCGGTGGCACTGGCCGAACTCGCCGTAACGAAGCGGCAGGTCGCGGTAGCTGCGCATGGCCGAATTGAAAATCAGCACATGGCCAGGGCAATTCATCGGTTTCAGCGCGTAGTCGCGTTTTTCCGATTCGGTGACGAACATGTTGTCGCGGTAGTTCTGCCAGTGGCCGGTTTTTTCCCACAGCGCTTTGTCCAGCACCTGCGGGCCTTTGACCTCTTGATAGCCGTTGTCGCGATAGACGGCGCGCATGTACTGCTCCACCTGCTGCCACACCGTCCAGCCCTTGGGGTGCCAGAACACCATGCCGGGCGCGGTTTCTTCCATGTGGAAAAAATCGAGCTCGCGGCCCAGCTTGCGGTGGTCGCGTTTTTCGGCTTCCTCCAGCATCGTCAGGTGCTGCTGCAGGGCTTCTTTGCTGGCCCAGGCCGTGCCGTAGATGCGCTGCAGTTGTTCGTTAGCCTGGTCACCGCGCCAATAGGCACCGGCCACCTTCATCAGCTTGAAGTGTTTCAGCCGGCCGGTGCTGGGCACGTGCGGGCCGCGGCACAGGTCTTCAAAGTTGCCTTCGCGGTACAGGCTGACTGCCTGGTCGGCCGGGATGCTGTTGATGATCTCGGCTTTGTAGTGTTCGCCCAAACCTTTGAAGTAGGCCACCGCCTCGTCGCGCGGCAACACACGGCGCTGCACGGCTTCGTTTTTTGCCGCCAGCTCAGCCATCTTGCGTTCGATGGCCTGCAGGTCTTCGGGCGTGAAGGGGCGCTTGTAGGCGAAGTCGTAATAGAAGCCATGTTCAATCACCGGGCCGATGGTGACTTGCGCTTCGGGGAACAGCTCTTTGACCGCATAGGCCAGCAAGTGCGCGGTGCTGTGGCGAATGAGGTCCAGACCGTCGGCGTCTTTGTCGGTGACGATGGCCAGCTGCGCGTCGGCGCCGATGACGTGGCTGGTGTCGACGAGCTGGCCGTCCACCTTGCCGGCCAGCGCCGCTTTGGCCAGGCCGGCGCCGATGCTGGCGGCCACGTCGGCCACGTTCAAAGGGCCGTCAAAAGTACGGCGCGAGCCGTCGGGCAGCGTGATGTGAATCATGGGGGTGTCAACCTTTGAGGCAACAAAAAAGCGCGGGGGAGGCCGCGCTTGGGTGTCAGGAGTAGAGGGGTTTCTTGACGGCGCGGGTGCTCAGGCCCAGGTCACAAAACCTTGGGCGAAAAATTGAGCCGTAGTCCGCGGTGTCATAACCAGATTGCCTTTCTCGCTCTTTTTAAGGCTGGTGCCGCCGCTGGCAAAAATCAGGCAGCAAAAACAGCGGGCAAGTTTAACGCAGTGCCGACTGCATGCACACGCTCACACCAGCGGCTGGGCCTCGAAGCCACGGCCCAAACGCACAAGCTCGGCAAATTCATCGGCCAACTGCCGGCTCTGTGCGTGCGCGGCGCGCCAGATGCGCTGGCGGCCCGCCTCGTCGTCACCCCAGATTGTGAAATCTTGTCGGTCGGGCAGCTTGCCGCCGGGCAAGCGCCGCACCCAATCGGGCTTGGGCGATAACAGCACCAGATTGTCCAGAAACGGGGTGGCGCGATGGCGCCGTTTGTAGGCTTTGTCCAGCCAGCCCGGCACCACCTGGCTGACGAAGTGAGGGTACAGCACCAGGCCGCTGCCCATGGCGGCATAGTTCAGGTGCAGGTGGTAGTCGGTGATGCCACCGTCCCAATAGGTGCCCACCGGGCCGCCGGGCACGTTTTGCACCGGCTGCAGCGCAAAGGGGATGCTGCAGCTGGCCAGCACGGCCGGGCACAGGTTGTCTGCGGTCAGCGGCCGCTGCTGGCTGCGGTAGTCGTCCAGGCCAAAGGGCAGCGGAGTGCGCGGGTCGCTGAAGACCACACGTTCCATCCAGCGCGCCAGCGCAGGGCGGCCCAACGCATTGGCCGCAAAGGCACCGAACCAACCTGCGGCCATTGCGGCGCGGCCCGGGCGCTGGTGCAGCAGGCCCAGGCCCCGGCTCGTGAACACATGCAGCCGGTGATGCGGATGGTGCAGGATGTGCGCGGCCAGCGGCGCCAGGCGCTGCTGCAGGTTGGCGCCAAAAACGCGGCTCACCACTTCGGCGCTGGGCATACGGCCCCGCGGGTGCGGGTAGGTTTGTGTGATGTAGTCGTCGGCCAGCGTGCTGAAGGCCTGCACGGGGCTGGGCGCACAGGCCGCTGCCATGCGCCAGGCGCCGATGGAAGCCCCCAGCAGGTGCACCGGTTCGGCTTCAGCAGCCTGCCCTGCAGACAGCCCGGCTGCGCTGCGCGCTGCTGGCAGCCAGTGGCCGAAGATCTGCTCGTCCAGCGGCATCAGCACCAGGCCTTTGGGGCCACCTGCGGCAGCGGGCACCACACGCACGTCTTGCGCGCGCAGACCGTGCAAGCGCAGGTGCTCGCGGGCGCGCGGGCCGGCGTGCACCTGCAGGGCTTTGAACGCGTGAAGGGTGTCGGCCGCAGCCATGTTCAAAAGCGCCACATCAAGTTCATCATCAGCTGCGCCGCCGTGCTGCGCTGGGTGCTGGACAGCGCGCCAAAGCCGTCCCCGTCTGCCACCGTGCTGGTGTTCAAAGTGTGCGGCGACTGCAGGTTGTGGCCGGTCAAGCGAAGCTGCAGTTCGCGGTCGACGCGCCACAGCAGCTCAGCGTCCAGCCGCCTGGCGGCGTCGCGCCACACACGCTGCAAGTCGCTGTGTCGGGTTGTAAACGTGGCACATGGCTGAAGTTGGCGCCGTAGCCGATGACCTGGGCCTGCCGGGCGTCGACGCCGCGATCAAAACCCAGCGTACCTTGCCAGGGCGGCTGGCCCTCCAGCCGCGCTTCGGAGTTGTCCAGCTGCTCCACTTTTGACCGGTACAGCGACAGCGACAGCGGCGCGCGCAGGCGCAGGCTCGCCGGCGCGGCCCAACGCTCGGGCAGCAGCCGCTGGGCGCTGCCAGGCGGCGCTGTTCGTCTTCGCATGCGCTGCGGCCCTCAACCACGATGCTCTGGGCGGGCTCAGCGGTTTTGGGCACGGGTGCGCTGGCCGTCGGCACGGCCTGCGCGGCAGCGGCTCTGGCGGCAGAAGCACCGCCGGCCAGCGCCAGCAGCCAGCCCGCCGCTGCTCGCCCCGCAGTCAACGCCCGCCTTGCAGCTTGGCAAAAGCCGCCGCCATGGCACCGTCCGCTGCGGCGGCAGGGCGGGCGCGCTGGTCGCGCGCGGCTGGGGCATAACGGTTGTCTGCACCGGCACCGGGCGCACGGACTTCGCTGCCCCGCGCGCCAGCCGCTGCGTCCTGCTTCATCGTCAGGCTGATGCGCTTGCGTGCCACGTCCACTTCCAGCACGCGCACCTTCACCACCTGGCCGGTTTTCACCACCTCGCGCGCGTCGGTGACGAACTTGTTGCTCAATTGACTGACGTGAATGAGGCCGTCCTGGTGCACCCCCAAATCCACAAAAGCGCCGAACTGCGCCACGTTGCTGACCGTGCCTTCCAGCACCATGCCGCTTTGCAGGTCTTTGATGTCGGACAGGCCTTCGTTGAAACGCGCCACTACAAAACTGGGGCGCGGGTCGCGGCTGGGTTTTTCAAGTTCAACCAGGATGTCTTTCACCGTGATGGCGCCAAAACGCTCGTCGGCAAAGGCTTCGGGCTTTAAGGTGCGCAGCACATCGGCGCGGCCCATCAGTTCTTGCACCGGGCGCTGCGCGCTGGCCAGCATTTTTTGCACCACGGGGTAGGTCTCGGGGTGCACGCCGGTCATGTCCAGCGGGTTGTCGCCGTCACGTATGCGCAAGAAGCCGGCTGATTGTTCGAAGGTTTTGGGCCCCAAACCGGCCACGTCCAGCAACTGGCGGCGGTTCTTGAACGCGCCGTTGCTGTCGCGCCAGCGCACGATGCTCGCGGCCACCGTGGCGCTCAGGCCCGACACCCGCGACAGCAGCGGTGCGCTGGCCGTATTCAGGTCCACGCCCACGGCATTCACACAATCTTCCACCACGGCGTCGAGGCTGCGCGCGAGGCCGCTTTGGTTGATGTCGTGCTGGTATTGGCCGACGCCGATGCTCTTCGGGTCGATCTTCACCAGCTCGGCCAGCGGGTCTTGCAGGCGGCGCGCAATGCTCACCGCGCCGCGCAGGCTGACGTCGAGTTCGGGCAGTTCTTTGCTGGCAAATTCACTGGCGCTGTAGACACTGGCGCCGGCTTCACTGACCACCACTTTGTCGAGCTTCGCGTCGGGCGTCAATGAAGTCATGCGCTTGATCAAATCGGCCGCCAGCTGGTCGGTTTCGCGGCTGGCAGTGCCGTTGCCTATCGCAATCAGATTCACGCCGTGTGTGGCCACCAGGCGGGCCAGCGCGTGCAAAGAACCTTCCCAGTCTTTGCGCGGTTCGTGCGGAAACACGGTGTGGGTGTCGAGCACCTTGCCGGTGTCGCTGACCACCGCTACCTTCACACCGGTGCGGATACCGGGATCCAGCCCCATCACCACGCGCTTGCCGGCGGGTGCCGCCAGCAGCAGGTCGCGCAGGTTGTCGGCAAAGACCTTGGTGGCCACGGTTTCGGCTGCTTCGCGCAGCTTGGCAAACAGGTCACGTTCCAGGCTCAGGCTGAGTTTGACTTTCCAGGTCCACGACACACATTTGCGGACCAGGTCGTCGGCCGCGCGCTTGGCATGGCTCCAGCCCAGATGGATGGCGATGCGGCCTTCGGCCAAACCGATCTGGCCCGGCACGAGCTCTTCATTCAACACCAGCCTGGCGTCCAGCCACTCTTGGGTGCGGCCGCGAAACACCGCCAGCGCGCGGTGGCTGGGCACGGTGCGAATGGGCTCGGCATAGTCGAAATAATCTCGGAACTTGGTGGCGTCGGGGTTGTTCGCGTCTTTGCCGTCCACCAGCTTGCTGTGCAGCAAGGCTTCAGCCCACAACCACTGCCGCAGCTGGCCCACCAGCAGCGCGTCTTCGGCCCAGCGCTCGCTGAGCACATCGCGCACACCGTCCAGCACCGCCGCCGCGTCGGCGAAGCCGGCTTCGGCGTTGATGAAACGCGCCGCTTCGGCCAGCGGCGTCAACGTGGGGTTGGAAAACAGCAAATCGGCCAACGGTTCAAGCCCGGCTTCGCGGGCGATCATGCCCTTGGTGCGGCGCTTCTGTTTGAAGGGCAAATAGATGTCTTCCAGCTCTTGTTTGGTGGGCGCCTGTTCGACGGCCGCGCGCAAGGCGGGTGTCAACTTGCCCTGCTCTTCGATGCTTTTAAGCACCGCCGCGCGCCGGTCTTCCAGTTCGCGCAAGTAGGTCAGCCGGGTTTCCAGTTCACGCAGTTGCGTGTCGTCCAGGCCCTCGGTGGCTTCTTTGCGATAGCGCGCAACGAAAGGAACGGTGGCGCCGCCATCCAGCAGTTCAACGGCAGTCTTGATTTGTGCCGGCCGGGCCTGCAGCTCGGCGGCAATTTGCAGAACGATCTTGTCCAAGAAACAGGGGCTCCAAAAACGCAGCGGGTTAAACGCTGAATCTTAGTCGGCCGCTGTTGGCGGCTGGGCGCCTGCTGGGCATCTGTTGCTCACCTGCAAGCCCGCCCTGCGTGTCATGATGAAAGCGTGTCTTGCAGGCCGCAGTTGCCCACCAGGAGCCCTCCATGCGCCACTTCCACACCCACGCTGCAGCAGGTTTTCGCAGGCCGCTCGGCCTGCTGCTGGCAGCCTTGGCTGCAGCGGCTTTCACAGCCTGCAGCACGCCGCCCGCGCCTGCCGTCACGCCCGAATTTTTGTTCCACGACGCCCACTTCAGCACGGCGCCCGCCAGCGTGGGCGAAAACATTGCAATCGCCAACCCTTTGGCGATGAGCCCGGCCATGCGCGCCTATGCCGATGCACAACTGGGTGCGGGCGCCGCAGCGTCGGCTTTTCGACGCAACCCCCGCCAGGCGCTGCTGGCGGCGCTGTACCAAAACCAGTTACTGCGCCTGCAATATGACGACTCGCACACCCGCACGGCGGCCAAAGCATTTGAGCAGCGCGCGGGCAATTGCCTGTCGCTGGTGTTGATGACGGCGGCCTTCGCCAAACACCTGGGGTTGCCGGTTACTTTTCAGGCGGTGGAAGTGGATGAAACCCATGCACGACGGGGCGGCCTGTACTTGAGCAGTGGCCACGTCAACGTGGTTTTGCAGAAGCCGCCGCTTTCCTTGCGCCGGGGCAGCACGGCCGACGACGCCGACCTGGTGGTGGACTTCCTGCCCGGCCGCGACTTGAGCGGCGCGCGGGTTCGCTTCTTGAGCGAGAGCACCTTGCTGGCGATGTTCAACAACAACCGCGCCGCCGAGCTGCTGGCCGCCGGACACAGGGTGCCGGCTTACTGGTGGGCGCGTGCCGCCGTGCTGCAGGCGCCCGCCTTCATGCCGGCCGTGAACACGCTGGGGGTGGTGTATGAACGTGCCGGCCTGCCCGACGCGGCAGAGCGCGCTTACCGGCAGGTGCTGCACTTTGAGCCGCACAACGTGGCTGCACTCAGCAACCTGGTGGGCAGCCTGCGGCGCCAGGGCCGGCAGGCCGAAGCCGAGCCCGCCGCGCGCCTGCTGGCGCGCTTGCAGCCGCAGCCGCCCTTCCAGGCTTTTGACGAAGGCCAGCGCGCAATGGCCGCGCAAGACTTTCAGCGCGCGCGGCAACTGTTCGACCAGGAACTGCAACACCAGCCGCAGCAGAGCGAGGTGCACCACTGGGCCGCGCTGGCGCACTGGCACCTGGGCAACTACCGCGCCGTGGCGCACCACCTGGCGCAGGCGCGCGACTACAGCGGTACGCGGCCCGACCGCGAGCGCTACAGCGTGAAGCTGGAGAGCCTGCGCTCGTCGGTTCATTGAGCCAACGCACCAAGTTGGCGCGCACAGACTGCGATGGTGGGTTGATTCAGCACCTGTTCGGTGCAGTTTGTCGAGGTTGACGCCGAGCTGACCGCACCACTCCAGGCACAAAAGCTGCTTCAGTTGGTGCGTTTTCTCAACAAACGCACCGTTCAAGAGCGGCGGCAAATAAAACTGGAGACTGCTGTGGATCAAGTCAAACAAGGCACCGACGCCTTGTTCATATTGCTGGGCGCCATCATGGTGCTGGCCATGCACGCGGGTTTTGCCTTTCTGGAACTGGGCACCGTGCGCAAGAAAAACCAGGTGAATGCGCTGGTGAAAATCCTGGTGGACTTCGCGGTGTCCACCTTGGCCTACTTTTTCATCGGCTACACGGTGGCTTATGGCGTGAGCTTCTTCACCGGCGCTGAAACCCTGGCCGCCAAAAATGGCTACGAGCTGGTGAAGTTCTTTTTCTTGTTGACCTTTGCTGCCGCGATACCCGCCATCGTTTCGGGTGGCATCGCCGAACGGGCGCGCTTCGGGCCGCAGCTGGCGGCCACCGCCGTGTTGGTGGGGCTGTTCTATCCGCTCTTCGAAGGTGTGGTCTGGAACCAGGCTTACGGCGTGCAGGCCTGGCTGAAAGCCACCACGGGCGCCGAATTTCACGACTTCGCTGGCAGCGTGGTGGTGCACGCGGTGGGCGGCTGGATCGGCCTCGTGGCGGTGCTGTTTTTGGGCCCACGGGCCAACCGCTACCGCAAAGACGGTGCCGTCAGCGCCCACCCGCCTTCCAGCATCCCATTCCTGGCGCTGGGCGCCTGGATATTGGCGGTGGGCTGGTTCGGCTTCAACGTGATGAGCGCGCAAACCATCGACAAGATTTCGGGCCTGGTGGCCGTGAACTCGCTGCTGGCCATGGCCGGCGGCACGCTGGTGGCCGCGCTGCTGGGCCGCAACGACCCCGGCTTTGTTTACAACGGGCCGCTGGCAGGTTTGGTGGCAGTTTGTGCCGGCTCTGATGTGATGCACCCGGCAGGCGCGCTGGTGACCGGCGGCATCGCCGGCGCGGTGTTTGTGCTGATGTTCACCTGGACCCAGAACCGCTGGAAAGTGGACGACGTGCTGGGGGTGTGGCCGCTGCACGGCCTGTGTGGCGCGTGGGGCGGCATCGCCTGCGGCATCTTCGGCCAGACGGCGCTGGGCGGCCTGGGCGGCGTGACGATAGGCGCGCAGGTGCTGGGCACGTCGATGGGCGTGATTTGGGCGCTGCTGGCCGGTGTGGTGGTTTACGGCGGGCTGAAGGCCTTCACACCGCTGCGCCTGACGGCCGAAGAAGAACATGACGGTGCCGACCTGTCGATCCACAAGATTGGCGCCACGCCCGAGCGCGAAGTCAGCTGGTAAGGTGGCCGTGAAAGTTATTCATGGTGCGGCGCGCTGCCCCTCATCATGAAAGTTAGCCTTGTTCACCCAGCCACGCCGCAGCACCCTGCCCCGCCACCTGGCCGGTTGAAAAACAGGCGGTCAGCAAATAGCCGCCGGTGGGGGCTTCCCAGTCCAGCATTTCACCGGCCGCAAACACACCCGGCCGCTGTTGCAACATCAAGCGCGCGTCCAGGCCTTCAAAGCGCACACCGCCTGCCGTGCTGATGGCCTCGGCCAGCGGCCGGGTGGCCGTGACAACCACAGGCAAGGCCTTGATAAAGGCCGCCAACTGCGCAGGGTCTGACTGGGCGGCCTTTGGCACCAATTCCCAGATCAGCGCGGCTTTGGCGCCGTCCAGTTTCAGCCGCGTTTTCAGGTGTGTGGCCAGCGAACGCGTGCCGCGCGGGTGCAAGAGTTCGGCGCGCACCCAGTCTGCGCTGCGGGCGTGCAGCAAGTCGAGGTGGAAAACGGCGTGGCCGCTGCGCTGGATCTCGTCACGCAGCCGCGACGAGGCCGCGTAGACCAGGCTGCCCTCCACACCGGTGTCGGTCAACACCATTTCGCCGGCCCGCTGCCAGTTGCCCACGCGCAAGGCCACGCCCTTCAGCGGCGCGCCCGCGTGGCGCTGGCGCAGGTGATCTGACCAAACGACATCAAAACCGCAGTTGCTGGGCTGCAGCGGTGCGAGGTCGGCACCGGCGGCCTGCAGCGTGGGCCACCAGGCGCCGTCAGAACCGAGCTGCGGCCAGCTGGCGCCGCCCAGCGCCAGCACGGTGGCCGGCGCACGCAGTTGCAGGCGCCCCTGCGGCGTGTCGAAACACAAGCTGCCGTCTGCCGCCCAGCCCTGCCAGCGGTGCCGCATGTGCAGGCGCACACCTTGTGCACGCAGCCGCTGCAACCACGCGCGCAGCAGCGGCGCGGCTTTCATCGTGCTGGGAAAAACGCGCTGCGAGCTGCCGACAAATGTGCTGACACCCAAAGCAGCCGCCCAGCTGCGCAAGTGCTCGGGCCCGCAGGCCTGCAGCCAGGGGCGCATCACGTCAGAACGCGTGCCGTAACGGCCGGTGAAAGCTGGCAGCGGCTCGGCATGGGTCAGATTCAAGCCGCCCACGCCAGCCAGCAGAAACTTGCGGCCTGCCGACCGCATACCGTCAAACACATGCACCTGCAGGCCCCGGTCGACTGCAGCCTGCGCCGCCATCAACCCGGCCGGGCCGGCGCCGATGACGGCCAGCCAGCGGCCGCTGGGCGCATCAGCCCAGGCGGCATCGGAATCGGGGCGGGAGATCTCTTCGAATTCAGGCATGCGGCGACTGTAGGTCAGGCACCCTTCAGTGCCCTGTCAATGCCCCGCCCTGCGCCACCACGCCCTGGTCAATCAAGCGGCCCACTTCGGCACTGCCCAGGCCGAGCACGCCCGTGAGCACTTCTTCGGTGTGTTGGCCCAGCAATGGCGCTGGCATCGCCGGGCGGCGCTGCAGCGCAGAAAAGTCGAGCGGCAAACCCGGTGACAGCAGCGGGCCGACAGCGGGCTGTTCCACCACCGAAAACATCGGGTTGGCGGTGGAACAGGCCGCGTCTTCGGCCAACAGTTGCGCAACGGTCTGGTAAGGGCCCCAGCAGACACCGTGCGCATCGAAGACCACGGCCACATCGGCGTATGTGCGCGCCGCCATCCACGGCGCCAACAAGGCTGCGATGGCATCGCGCGCGACGAACCGGGCACCCTCTGCCGTCAGGTCCAGGCCCAGATGCAGGCCCAGTGCGTTCATCTGCGCCGTTAGTGCTGTGGCGTCACACAAGCCACGCCACTGTTTGGGGGTCAGCCCCACCACCATCACGCGGCGACCATCGGCGGTGGCGAAGTCGCGGCCGAGGGCGCCGAAAAGATCGTTGCCCAGGCGCGCACGCTGGCCACCCGTTTGCGCTTCAGCGATGAAACCCAGGTGGCCCATCACCGCCAGGCCCATGTCTTCCAGCGCCAGCTTGACGTGCTGGCCGCAGCCTTTGCGTTGCCGGTGGCGTTCGGCCGCCAGCAAACCCACGGCGGCCATGTGCCCAGTGACCAAGTCCCACGCCGGCAGCACGTGGTTGACCACCGTCTGCGCGTCGCCGCTGCCGGTCAGGTAGGGAAGGCCCAGCTTCGCATTGACCGTGTAGTCCACCGCCGACCTGCCGTGGCGGTCGCCCGTGATGGTGACCTGAATCAAGTCTTCGCGGCGCTTGCACAGCGCGTCGTGGTCGAGAAAACCACGCGGTGGAAAGTTGGTCAGCAACAAGCCCGCGTCGGGCCCGGGCGCGCACACGAGCGCCATCGCCAGTTCACGACCGGCGGGTGTGTGGATGTCGATGACGACAGACCGTTTGCCTTTGTTCAGGCCGCACCAGAACAGGCTGGTGTTGTCGGCCGTGACGGGCCAGCGCCGGAAGTCGAGCCCGCCGCCGGGTGGGTCGATGCGTATCACATCGGCGCCCAACTGCGCCAGTGTCATGCCGCCCAGCGGCGCGGCCACAAAGGCCGATGCTTCGACGATGCGCATGCCTGCCAGGATGGGCACGTCACAGCCGATGGGCAGGCTCACAGCGCTGCCTCCAGCAGCGTTTTGGCCACCACCTTCAGCGCCAGCGTTTCTTCGGCGCCTTCGAAGATGGAGAGCACACGCGCGTCAACAAAATAGCGGCTGACCGGCGTTTCTTCGGCATAGCCCATGCCGCCGTGGATCTGCATCGCTTCGCGCGTCACGAGCTCGGCCGCGCGGCAGGCCAGCAGTTTCACGAGGCTGGCTTCCATGCGGCCACCGCCTGCGTCCATCTGGCGGCCGACGGCATAAGCCAACTGGCGACATGCAGCAAAACGCGCCGCCATGCGGGCCAGCTTGATTTGCGTCAGCGGGCACTGCACCAGCGCTGCGTTGAAGACCTTGCGGTCTTGCGCGTAACGCACGGCCGCCTGCAGCGCCGCGCGCATCACACCCGACGCGCGAGCCGCCGTTTGCAAGCGCCCGCCCTGCATGCCCGCCATCGTGAAATAAAAGCCCTGGCCCAAGCCCGCCTCACCGCCGATCACATTCGCATCGGGCACAAAGAAGTTGTCAAACGAAAGATCAAAAGAATGCATGCCGCGATAACCGATGGTGGGTATCGCACGGCCCGCCAGCGTGCCGCCGTGGCCGGGCTGCTGAAAGCTGAATTCATGGCCGTCGAAAGACGGTTTTTCAAGCAGAAAAATACTCAGGCCGCGGTGGCCGGCCGCGCGGTCGGGGTCGCTGCGTGCCACCACCATCAAGAGGCCCGCCTTGCCGGCGAAGGTGCACCAGGTCTTGGCGCCGCCGAGACGCCAGCCGCCGGGCGCGCGCTCGGCCTTCAGCGCCAGGCTCGCCACGTCCGAACCATAGTCGGGCTCGGTGATGGCAATGGCGCACAGCGGCTGGCCGCTGGCAATTTGCGGCAACCAGTGCGCCTGCTGCTGCGGTGTGCCCCCAGCCAGCAGCGCGCGGGCCAGAATTTCCGGCCGCGTGATCAGGCTGCCGGCAGCGGCCAGCGACGCTTCGGACAAGGCTTCGGTGACGGCAATCATCAGCACGGTGTCGCCGCCCTCAGCGGGCGCACTGCCGCCGAAGGTGTGTGGAATGGCCAGGCCGAAGACGCCCATCTCGCGCAGCGGCTGCAGCAGCGTTTCGGGCACCGTGAGGTTGTGGCGGTGAATGGCCGCGGCCTGCGGCGCCACCACCTCGGCGGCAAAACGGCGGCAGGTGTCCTGCGCCAGCAGGGTGGCTTCGTCCAGCGTCACGGCGCCGATCTCGCTGCGCGCCTCAGCCACCGCGCGGCCAATGCAGGCCAGCACGGTGGCACTGGACGCGGCCTTGCGCAGCGCCTTCCACTGCGGGCTGCAAGTCAGTGCATGAAGTTCGTTAGCCGCGTCAAAGTCGATGTCGAGCTTGATGACTTCGAGCTTGGCGGCCACCGCCGCCAGTGCCTCGGCAGCAAAAGCCAGCGCCAGCGCGGTGTCGAGTTCACCCTGGGCCTGGGCCAGCGTGGTGTCGGCCGCCAGCAATTCAGCGCCGGCCAACGCCAGCTCGTAACAGACACCCTGGTGAGCATCCAGCTGCGGGCCGTCAAGCCGGCCAGCCACGCTGCAAAGCACCGCCGTGTGCCGCGTGGCGGCCTCAAACAACACACGCGTGCGGGCCAGCAGCGCCACGGCCTGCGCGTGAAGGGCAGCGGTCATGCGCGGGCCAGCCTGCGCAGCAGGGGGTGCGGCCGAAGGACTGGGACCATTCATCAATACGTCCTCAAGGGGTTAGCGGATGCCAGTCGCTGAAGTGGCAAAAAATCATCGGCGGGTGCACACGATAGCGCCCGCAGGAAGCGGTGCAGGTGCTGGCAATCGACCCAGGCAAACGCTTCAGCCAAGCGCTTCAGGCAAGCGCTTCAGGCAAACGCTTCAGGCAAGCGGTCCAGAATAGCCCGGCGCCTTGCAAAGCGTCGAACACAAGAAAGACCTGCCCCATGTCCATCCGCAGACGCGCCTGCATCGCCGGCGCCTACGAACACCCCACCCGCAAGGCGGCGGACAAGACGGTGGCGCAACTGCACGCCGAATGTGCACGCGGCGCGCTGGCCGACGCCGGCCTGGCGCTGCAAGACGTGGACGGTTACTTCTGCGCCGGCGACGCACCCGGCCTGGGCGCCAACAACATGGCCGACTACCTGGGTCTGACGAAGCTGAGCCATGTGGACAGCACCGACACCGGCGGTTCGTCGTACCTGGTGCACGTGGCGCATGCGGCGCAGGCCATTGCGATGGGCAAATGCAACGTGGCGCTCGTTACGCTGGCCGGGCGGCCGCGCAGTGAAGGTTCCAGCGGCCTGGCGCCGCGCATCATGTCGCCCGCCACGCCCGACGTGCCGTGGGAGATGCCTTACGGCCCCGTGACCGTGAACATGTATGCGCTGGTGGCCGCGCGCCACATGTTCGAGTTCGGCACCACGGCCGGGCAACTGGCCTGGATCAAAGTGGCCGCTTCGCACCACGCCCAGCACAACCCACACGCCATGCTGCGCGACGTGGTGACGGTGCAAGACGTGTTGGCGTCACCACTGATCAGCGACCCGCTGCGCAAGCTGGACTGCTGCGTGGTCAGCGACGGCGGCGGTGCACTCATCGTCGCGCGGCCCGAGATCGCCCGCACGCTGGCGGCTGCAAAGGCCCGGCCGTTGGTCAACCTGCTGGGCGCCGGCGAAAGCATCAAGGGCCAGCACGGCGGCCATGTCGATCTCAGCTACTCGGCCGCGGCCATCAGCGGTCCACGTGCTTTTGCTGAAGCGGGTGTCACACCCGGCGACATCCAGTACGCGTCCATCTACGACAGCTTCACCATCACCGTGCTGATGCAGCTGGAAGACCTGGGTTTCTGCAAAAAGGGCGAAGGCGGTCGGTTTGTGGCCGACGGCAACCTGATTTCGGGCGTGGGCAAGCTGCCCTTCAACACCGACGGCGGCGGCCTGTGCAACAACCACCCGGCCAACCGGGGCGGCATCACCAAGGTCATCGAGGCCGTACGCCAGCTGCGCGGCGAAGCGCACCCGCAGGTGCAGGTGCGTGACTGCAAACTGGCGCTGGCCCAAGGCATGGGCGGGCTGCTGGGCTCGCGCCACGGCAGTGCCACGTTGATCCTGGAACGGGAGTGATCGATGGTTCAGCTGCATTTCAACTTCAACCCGGCCCCCCAATGCCACAGTGCACTGCACGCCGTGCACGGGGGGCGCCCGTGATCACGGTGCATCAAGACCGCCCGCTGCCTGCCAACGTTTTGGACCCCGCCACCGAGCCCTTCTTCGCTGCCGCCAGGCTGGGCGTGCTGCGCCTGCGCCGCTGCACCGCCTGCAGCAAACCGCACTGGTACCCGCGCCCGGTGTGCCCCTTTTGCATGGGCGACACCGAGTGGGTCGATGCGCCCGGTACCGGCCGCATCTACAGCGTCAGCGTGACGCGCCGCGCCGGGCCCATGGCCTACGCCATTGCTTATGTCACGCTGGACGAAGGCGTGACGATGCTCACCAACATCGTGGACTGTGATCTCCACGCACTGCGCATCGGCCAGCGCGTGAAGGTCTGCTTCAAGAGCGCCGAAGGTGGCGGCGCCGTGGTGATGTTCACGCCGGCCTGACGGGGCTGCCCAGCGCGTCGCATGCCTGCCCTTGCTCGTCAGCCCTTGTTTGTCAGCGCTCTGCAAACTTTGTTCTTGAAGCGCGCCTGGACGTGGATCGCCGCCGTCAGATAAAGATCAATGCGAAAGTTCTTTTCATGATCCAGGGCACTGCCCCGCATCAGAAAAGTCAGCTCAAAGCGCCCGCTGGCCAAGGGTTCAGCAGCGAAACGCCCATCGGCTCGAAGTCGGCCACATTGCGCGTAACCACAGTCATGCCGTGGGCCAGTGCAGTCGCCGCAATCAAAGCGTCGCGCTCAGGGCGGGGGCCAGGCACATGCAGAGCAGCGCAACGCAGCGCCACTGCATCATCAACCGGCAACACGCGGCCAGCGAAGGCAGGGATCACCTGCACGTCCATCCAGACCCGCAGCAGGGCGCCTTGAAACCTGCATCAACCCCAACCTCCGGTCTGAGTACCAAGAACTCGCTTGAACAGACGCCATCGGTATCGGTTACGACTGACTTGGCGAGATATGGGCGAAGCTTTCCAAACAGTACGTCTCCCTTGCAAAACACATGCACGGTGCTCTCGGCGTTCGTTCGCAGACCATCCACGGCTTCAACAAACCTACCTGTACCGGACTCGAAGTGTTCAAGTCCAACGTAGCGCGTGGCAGAGACTGCGCCATCCGACTTCTCTCCAACAATGGGGGCCGTGTATTTGAGCTTCTTCACTTCCCAGAGTGCCGGCAAGTTCCCCAGCCACGGCACGCCCGACGGCTTGTAGCCAGCGTACGGCCTCACCCGCGCACCCCTCGCAGCAACTCCATAAACCGCCGTTCCTTCGCCTCGGTATCCGCCTGAATCGCCTCGCGGCTGCGCGGCGGCGTGTAGACGTAGAACTCGCGGTTGAAGTTGATCTCGGTGCCCACCACGCCGGTTTGCCCATCGTGGCTGTCCTTGACCTCGTGGTTCATCCAGGCGTCGCGCCAATGCGGCAGCACCTCGCGCTGGAAGTAGGCGTCGACGTCTTCGCGGTAGGGCACGTATTCGGCATCGCGCAATTCGGCGTCCAAAAGCACCTTGCCTTTTTCGTTGCTCGTTGGCTCTGCCTTCGGCGCTTCTTGCCCAGGTTCTTCTTCATCAGCAGGCGCATGCTGCTGGCGTCGATCAAGAGCACCTTGCCCTTGCGCGCTTCGGGTTTGCGGCTCGACATGAACCACAGGTAGGTGGTGATGTGGGTGTTGTAGAACATGTCCGTGGCCAAGGCCACGATGCAGTCCAGGTAGTCGTGCTGCAGGATATGGCGGCGAATTTCGCTTTCGCCGCTGCCGGCGTCGCCGGTGAACAGCGGTGAGCCGTTGTGAACGACGCTGATGCGGCCGCCGCCCTTGGTCTTGCTGCCCGCGCGCGCCGCATGTTGCAGGGGCTGCATCTTCGACAGCAGGTGCAGCGAGAACAGCATCTGCCCGTCACGGATGGCGGGCAGGCCGGGCTGGAATCGACCGGCGGCGCCCTTGCTGTGCGCTTTGCGCATGGCGGCTTCAGCGGGCTTCCACTCGACG
>JAYUPP010000557.1:0-5802 GCA_043760045.1 Betaproteobacteria bacterium | reverse complement strand
TCTGCTGCACCGCCGCGTTGTGGCAGCTCGCGCAGCGCAGGTCAAGCACCGCGCGCACGTCGGCATAACTCACGCGTGCAGCGGCCACGGTTTTGGGTTGCGGCGCTGGCGCCAGCCACACCGCCAGGCCCAGCAGCACCGCCGTGCCGCCCACAGCCCATTCCCAAGGCACCCGCTTGCCCTGCGCCAGCGCTTTGTGGCGCACCACAAAACTGTGGCGTATCAGCGCCCCGGCCAGCATCAGCAGCACCAGCACCAGCCAGTTGTGCCGGGCCTGGTAAAGCCAGCCGTAGTGGTTGGACAACATCGCTATCAACACCGGCAGCGTGAAGTAGGTGTTGTGCACGCTGCGCTGCTTGGCGCGCTGGCCGTGGATGGCCTGCACCGGCTGCCCGGCCTTCATCTGCGCGATGACGGTTTTCTGGCCCGGAATGATCCAGAAAAACACGTTGGCACTCATCGCCGTGGCCATCATCGCGCCCACCATCAGGAAGGCCGCACGGCCGGCAAAAAGCTGGCAGGCGGCCCACGAAGCGGCCACCACGTAAACCAGCACCAAGAGCGCCACGGTGGTGTCGCCGCCGACTGCTGGCGTGCCGTTCGCTGCCTTGCGCTCGCCCACAGAACGGCAGATCAGGTCGTACACCACCCAGAACACAGCCAGGAAAGCCAGCGCCGCCACCACCGCCGCTGTGGGCGACCAGTCGTGCACGTTTTTGTCGATCAAGAAGTTGCTGGCGTTGAACAGGTACATCACCGTGAACAGCGCAAAGCCGGTCAGCCAGGTGCTGTAGCTTTCCCAGAAAAACCAGTGCAGATGCTCGGGCAAGGTTCCGGGCGCCACCAGGTACTTTTGCGGGTTGTAAAAGCCGCCACCATGCACGGCCCAGAGTTCACCATCCACACCCTTGGCCTTCAGCGTCGGGTCTTGGGGTGTGAGCAAGCTGTTGTCGAGGAAAACGAAATAGAAGGACGAACCGATCCAGGCGATGGCCACGATCACGTGCGCCCAACGCAGCAGCAGGTTGACCCAGTCCAGCAGGTAGGTGGTGTCCAAATCGGGTGCAGTGGCGGCGGCTTCAGTGCTGCACGTCAGTTCCTGACGTGAGTGACTGACGTGAGTGACTGACTGGAGTGACTGACGTGAATTCCTGACGTCAGCAGTCGAGCTGAAATCTTGACATCAGTTTTTCACGTCAGCCGCCTTGATCGCCGGCGCCCAGTCCAGCACCTGCTTGGCCACCAACGCGGCAAATTCCGTACTGCTCATCTTCACGGTGGTGATGCCCAGTTCTTCAAAGCGCTTGACGATGGCCGGGTCGGCCACGATGTCGGCCAGTGCCTTGCTCAAGCGGTCGGTCACTTCCCTGGGCAGGCCGGCCGGGCCCGAAACGCCGAAGTAGTTTTCTGCCAGCAGCTGCGGCAGGCCCAGCTCTATCACGGAGGGCACATCGGGTGCCAGCGGCGAGCGCGTGTGTGAGGTCACCGCCAGGCCCTTGATCTGGCCGCTTTTCATCATCGGCACATAAGCGGTGATGACGTCGATGCCCAGTGGAATGGTGCCGGCGATGAGGTCGGTGGTCATCGGCGCGCCACCCCGGTAAGGCACGTGCGTCATCTGCAGTTTCATCGCATCTTTGGTCATCTCGCCCACGATGTGACCGATGGAGCCGGGCCCGCCGCTGCCGAAGTTGGTGCCGCCGCCGGCGCTGAATTTGTTCAAGTCTTTCAAGGTCGCCGGGCCGGTTTTCGGGTTGCCCATGATGGCCACCGGCGCAATGCCCAACATCGCAACGTGGGTGAACTGTTTGGCCGGGTCGTAAGGCTGCCGGGGCAGTGTGAAGGGGCCTATCGACAGCGGCGTGGAATTGCTCAACATCAAGGTGTAGCCGTCGGCTGCAGAACGCACCACTTCAAGGCCACCGATGGTGCCGCCCGCGCCGGGTTTGTTGTCCACGATTACCGGCTGCCCCAGCGCTTTGGCCAGGGGCTCGGCAATGGTTCGCGCCACGATGTCGCTGGCGCCACCGGCGGCAAAAGTGACCACCAGCCGCACAGGCTTTTCAGGATAGGCGGCCAGGGCCGCGCTGGCGGCCAGCTGCAGCAGCGCAAGACTCAGCGCGCGAGACAGCGCGAGGGACAGGACTTGATTGAAGCGGGGCATGGCGACTCCGGGTGGTGAGGGTGCGGGTTTGTGAGGGTGGGTGTGAGTGTGGCCCGCCGGCCCGCAAGCGGCGGGCCCGGCCGCGGTTGCCGGCGCTATGAGCCGCGATAGGTGCTGTAGCTGTAAGGGCTGACCAGCAAGGGCACGTGGTAGTGGCCGGCGGCGTCGGCGATGCCGAAGTCGAGCTGCACGGTGTCGATGAAAGGCGGCTCGGGCAGCTGCACACCCAGGCTGCGGAAATAGGGCGCCACTTCAAACAGCAGCCGCCAGCGGCCGGTGGCCATCTCTGTGGCGCTCAGCAGCGGGCCGTCGGCGCGGCCGTCGTGGTTCAGCGTCAGGCTTTTGATGGTGACCATCTGCCCGCCTTGCAACTGCTGCAACGCCACTTGCATGCCGGCCGCCGGGCGGCCGTTGGCGGTGTCGAGCACGTGGGTGCTGAGGTGTCCCATGAGAGTGGCAGGTTGCGGTTTCAGGGTTGTCAAGATGTTCAACAAAACAAGCTAAAGTGTATGCACTTGCGCATACACGTCAACCCGGCGCGGGTTGTGGTGAAGTCAGAACTTTCCCCTCCATGGTCAACAAGGCCCAACTCAAAGTGATGGCCCCCGGCTTTGCCGCGCCGGTTGCAAGGCGCGTGCCTGCAATGCCGCAGGGCGCTACTTTGCGCACGGCCCCCAGTGCCGGCGGCGCTACACACCGCATCGTCGAGGCGCTGACCGAAGCCATCATTGAACGCCGCCTGATGCCCGGCACCAAGCTGGCCGAACAGCAGCTGGCCGACCTGTTTCAGGTGTCGCGCACGCTGGTGCGCCAGGCCTTGAACCAGCTCAGCCGCGACCGGCTGGTGGTCTTGTCACCGGCGCGCGGCGCTTTTGTTGCCAAGCCCAGCATCGATGAAGCGCACCAGGTGTTTGTCGTGCGCAAGATGGTTGAGGCTTCGATGGTCAAGCAGCTGTGCGCCATCGTCACGCCGGCGCAGGTGGTGCAACTGCGCCTGCACCTGCAGCACGAAAGCCGTGCCGTGCAGCGCGACGACGCCGCCGGCCGCAAGCGCCTGGATGTGGCCAGCCGGCCCCGGGCGGATGTGATCAGCCGCACACGCCTGCTGGCCGACTTCCACGTCATGCTGGCGCGCATGTTGGGCAACGAAGTGCTGGCGCAGTTGCTGGCCGACCTGCTGGCCCGTTGTTCGCTTATTGCGCTGATGTACCAGTCATCACATTCCGCTTTGCATTCAGCCGACGAACATGTGGCCATCGTCGACGCCATCGAACGCCGGGACGGCCGCGCCGCCGCCAAGCTGATGGAAAGCCACCTCGGCAACGTCGAATGCAGCCTGCAATTGCAACCCCGGGCCAGCGACCTCGCGGCCGCCTTGCGCCTGACCCCACCATGACCACCCGCGAACACCCTCACAACCCCTACCCGCCCTACCCGCGCGACCTCAAAGGCTACGGCCGCCAGGTGCCGCATGCACAGTGGCCCGGCCTGGCGCGGGTGGCGGTGCAGTTTGTGCTGAACTACGAAGAAGGCGGTGAAAACAACCCGCTGCATGGCGACCCCACCAGCGAGACTTTTTTGTCTGAACTGGTGACGGCGCAGGCCTATGAAAACCGCCACATGACGATGGAGAGCATGTATGAATACGGCTCCCGCGCAGGTGTGTGGCGCATCCTGCGTGAGTTCGATGCGCGTGGCCTGCCGCTGACCGTGTTTGGCGTCGTCTCGGCGCTGCAGCGTTACCCCGAACTGGTGCAGACATTTCTGGCGCGCGGCGACGAAATCGCCAACCACGGCCTGCGCTGGATACACCACCAGCACATGCCCGACACGACCGAACGCCAGCACATCAGCGCCGCCACCGAACAGCTGAAAACCATGCTCGGTGCGGCCTGGACCGGCGGCTGGTACACCGGCCGCGACAGCCCCAACACACGACGCCTGGTGGCCGAGCAAGGCGGTTATGAATACGACAGCGACTACTACGGCGACGACTTGCCGTTCTGGCTGCAGGTGAAAAAACACGACGGTGCTCCCGGGGTCGAGGGCGCCGGTTCCGGCTTCATGCCGCACCTGGTGGTGCCCTATGCGCTGGACACCAACGACATGCGCTTCGTGCAGGCGCAGGGCTTCAACACCGGCGACCACTTCTTCAACTACCTGCGCGACAGTTTTGAAGCGCTGTATGCCGAGGGCGACCCCGCTGGTGCCAACGCGCCGAAGATGATGAGCGTGGGCATGCACTGCCGCTTGCTGGGCAAGCCCGGGCGCATCGGTTCACTGCAGCGTTTTCTGGACCATATCCAGGCCCGCGAAGGGGTCTGGATCTGCCGCCGCATCGACATCGCACGGCATTGGCGGGCGACGCATCCGTTTGACGCCGCCACGGCGTTTGTCTGGTCGTGAAACTTCGGAGCCACGCCGTGCAAGCCACCACCCCGTTGACCCTGGCGCAACTGAATGCCGCCGGCCAAGCCGAATTCACCGCGCTGCTCGACGGCACCTACGAACATTCACCGTGGATCGCCGAGGCGGCCTGGGCGCGGCGGCCGTTTCAAACGCTGGCGCACCTGAAACACAGCCTGGTGCTGGCGCTGCGCGAAGCCGGGCGCAGCGCGCAATTGCAGCTGATCCGCGCCCACCCCGAACTGGCCGGCAAGGCGATGGTGAGCAAGACCCTCACCGCTGAAAGCACGAGCGAACAAGGCAAAGCCGGCCTGGCCGACTGCACGGCGCAGGAATTTGCGCTCATCCAGCAGCTGAACACCGACTACAACGCCAAATTTGGCTGGCCCTTCATCCTGGCCGTGCGTGGCCCGCGTGGCCTGGGGCTGCACCGCAGCGAGATCATCAGCACCTTCCAGCGCCGGCTGGCCGGGCACGCCGACTACGAATTTGCGGAAAGCCTGCGCAACATCCACCGCATTGCAGAAATACGGCTGAACGACAAGTTCGGCGCCGCACCGTTGCTCGGGCAGCAGGTGTGGGACTGGGCCGAAACCCTGGCCGTGCACAGCGACCCCGGGTTCAAGGAAAACGGCCAGTTGACGGTGACCTACCTGACCGATGCGCACCGCGCGGTGGCCGCGCAGCTGCAGCGGTGGATGCTGCAGGACTGCGGATTTGACGAAGCAGTCATCGATGCGGTGGGCAACGTGGTGGGCGTCTACCGTGGCAACGGTGCTGACGACAAGGGCGAAAGCGGCAACGGTGAAAACGGCAAGGGCAACGGCTTCAGCGTGCGCAGGCCGCGCCTGCTGACCGGATCACATTACGACACCGTGCGCAACGGTGGCAAATATGACGGCCGCCTGGGCATACTGGTGCCGATGGTGGTGGTGCAGAGCCTGCACCGGGCCGTGCGCCGGTTGCCCTTCGACATCGAAGTGGTGGCGTTTGCCGAAGAAGAAGGCCAGCGCTACCAGGCCACCTTCCTGGGGTCGGGCGCGTTGATCGGGCAATTCAACGCCGATTGGATGGAGCAGATCGATGCCGACGGCGTCAGCTTGCGCGACGCGATGCGCGCCGCCGGCCGGCCCGCCACGATTGAGGCCATCGCGGCGCTCCGGCGCAACCCGGCGCACTACCTGGGCTTCGTCGAAGTCCACATCGAGCAAGGCCCGGTGCTCAACGAGCTT
>JAYUPP010000556.1:0-16753 GCA_043760045.1 Betaproteobacteria bacterium | reverse complement strand
CCCCCCACCATGAACAAACCGGAGACCCCGATGCCCACCACCAAACCCGCTGCCCCGGCCAAGCCGCGTGCCCTGTCGCTGCACCTGGGGTTGAACCTCGTCAGTGCCGCTGCTTATGAAGACTGGGAAGGCCCGCTGGCGGCCTGTGAATTCGACGCCAACGACATGGCCGCCATCGCCAAGAGCCAGGGCATGAAGCCCACGGTGCTGTTGACGAAGAAGGCCACGCGGGCGGCGATGCTGGCGGGCATGCGCAGCGCGGCACGCACGCTGAAAGCGGGTGACCTGTTTTTCATGACGTTCTCGGGCCACGGCGGCCAGATCAAGGACACCAACCGGGATGAGACCGACGGCAAAGACGAAACCTGGTGCCTGTATGACGGCCAGCTGATCGACGACGAGCTGTATTTCGAGCTCAGCCGCTTTGCTGCCGGGGTGCGGGTGCTGGTGCTGTCAGACAGCTGCCACAGCGGCACGGTGACCCGCGCCCGCATTCCGCCGCCCCCGCCGCCGGGCCAGCGCAGCAAGCTGATGCCGGAAGCGGTGGGCCAGCGTGTGTATGCCGCGCACAAAGCGATGTACGACCGCCTGCAGGCCGACGTGGCCTTGCGCGCCGCCGCCGCCCGCAAGGCCGCGCCGGCCGACCCCGACGAGGCGTTGGCCCAACTGGCGGTTACGGGTGCCAGTGGCCAGGCGCAGCAACTGGTGGGCCCGTTCAAACCCGCCGTGCTGCTGATCTCGGGCTGCCAGGACAACCAGACCAGCATGGACGGCGACCACAACGGCGCTTTCACCGAACAGCTGCTGCGGGTGTGGAACCAAGGCAGTTTTGACGGCAACTACAGCAGCCTGCATGCCCGGGTGCGCGCCGCGCTGCCGGGCACGCAAAGCCCGAACCTGTTCACGCTGGGCCCGGCGGCGGCGTTTTTGAAGCAGCGGCCGTTTGCGGTGTGAAGCTGGGCTAACGGCACATCTTCACGTCAAGGATGGAAGGCGTTCATGGTGCGCTGCCCCGCATCATGAAACTCAGCGCAGGTGCGCGCGATTCGGCAGTTCGTCAGGGTTTTGCTGCTCGGGCGCCAGCGGGAAGTGCTGCACCAGTTCGGCGTCCACGGCTTGCACCGCCTGCGTCAGGCCTTGTTCGAACTGCCCGTGGGCAAAGGCCTGGCGCATGTCGGAGAGCACCCGGTCCCAGTGGCTTTGTGGCACCTCGCGCGCCAGGCCCCGGTCGGCCACGATCTCGATGGCGTGTTCGGCCAGCAGCAGGTAAATCAGCACACCGTTGTTGTGCTCGGTGTCCCACACCCGCAGCTTGCCAAACAGGGTGACGGCGCGCTCGCGTGCGCTGGCGTCGCGCCACAGGTAACTGAGCGGCAAGCCCGCTTCCACACACAGGCGAATCTCGCCGCTGTGGCGTTTCTCGCTGCCCGCCACCTGCGCTTCCAGGCGGTCCAGCGCGGCGTCGTTCAAAAGCCGCGCGGCGCTGCGCTCGTCGTGCCAGCGATGTTTGAAGATGCGGCTCAGTTTGACCATCAGCATTCACCAGTCACCTGAAGCACCGCCGCCACCGAAGTCGCCGCCGCCGCCTGAAGAAAAGCCCCCGCCGCCACCACCGCCACCACCGCCAAAACCGCCGCTGCCCGGAAAGCCGCCGCCGCCCCAGCCGCCGATGTGCGGCAGATTGCGCCCGCTGCCGGCCGCGCTGCGGCGCAGCGCCGAGCCGATACCCAGGATGCCCACCACAAACAGCGCCGCCACACCAGCACCCACGGCAATCAACGCACTGGTGGTGAAGAACCAACCCAGACCACCGGCCGCGCCGGCCGTCAGCATGGAACCGAAGCGGCGGCCCAACAAGCCGGTGAGCACGGTGCCCAAAATGGGCACGGCAACAAAGAAAAAGATCGCCAGTTCTTCCAGGCCCAGGCCGTTGGCCCCGCTGTTTTTTGCACCATTCCCACGCTGTTGCGCCTGGGGCGCCGGCAGCCCTTCACCTTTGATGCGGCCCATCAGCTGGTCGACCGCACCGTTCAGGCCGCCAGCGTAGTCGTTGGCACGAAAGGCCGGGCGGATGGTGCGGTCGATGATCTGGCGCGCGGCCAGGTCGGGAATAGCGCCTTCCAGCGCCTTGGCCACTTCGATGCGCACCTTGCGCTCGTCTTTGGCAACCACCACCAGCACACCGTCGCCCACCGCGCGGCGGCCGATCTTCCAGCTTTCGGCCACGCGCTGCGCGTAGCTGGTGATGTCTTCGGGCGCGGTGGTCGCCACCACCAGCACGGCAATCTGCGGGCCGGCCTGCGCTTCAAAAGCCGCCAGTTTGGCTTCCAGCGCCTGCACCTGCGCGGCGCTGAGAGTGCCGGTGCTGTCCATCACGCGCGCTGTCAGCGCCGGCGCCGGCAGCACGTCTTGCGCGCGCGCCGGGCCGGCGGCCACCAGCACCACCAGCGCCACCAGCAGCGCCCGCGCTGCAGTACCCAGCCGCAGCAGCGCCCGCGCTGCAGTACCCAGCCGCAGCAGCACAGTCATCAGGCCGTTGCGCAAAACAGCCTGCAGCGCTGCCGTGTCACTTCGACGCTGCGGCCGGCGGTGGGGGCGCTGTGGGTTTGTCGAAGCTGACGGCCGGCGGCGCCTTGATGGCGGTTTCGTTGTCCACCGTGAAGCTGGGTTTGACGGCATAACCGAAGACCATTGCTGTCAGGTTGGTGGGGAACTGCCGCGCCAGCACGTTGTAGTCCTGCACCGTCTTGATGTAGCGGTTGCGCGCCACGGTGATGCGGTTTTCGGTGCCTTCGAGCTGCACGCGCAGGTCTTGAAAGCCTTGGTTGGCCTTCAGGTTGGGGTAACTTTCGCTGACCACCATCAGCCGGCTCAAGGCACCGGTCAATTCACCCTGCGCAGCCTGGAACTTGGCAAAAGCCTCGGGGTTGTTCACGAGCTCAGGCGTGGCCTGAATGCTGGTGGCCTTGGCGCGCGCTTCGATCACCTTGGTCAGCGTTTCCTGCTCGAAATTGGCTTCACCTTTGACGGTGGCCACGATGTTGGGTATCAGGTCGGCGCGGCGCTGGTACTGGTTCAGCACCTCGGCCCATGAGCCCTTGACGGTTTCGTCGAGGCGCTGAAAGTCGTTGTAGCCGCAGCCGGAAAACAGGCCGGCCAGGCCGATGAGCGCCAGGCCGAGGGCGCGGCGAATGGTGTGGTTGATTGCGTTTTTCAAGGAAGTCCTCCAGCGCTGCGACCAGCGAGCCGGCAATGCTACCCGCTGCCTGTTGCGCAGCCCACCCGACCTTGGCTGAGGCCCAGGCTCAGTCTCGGTCGGGCGCGCCGAGCGGAAAGTAATGTCTGAACGGGCGCGCTTCGTCAACGGCGCGCGCAAACGCGGGCCACGCCAGCAGCCGCTTGCGGTAGGCGCGCAGGGCCGGGCAGGTGTCGGGGATGGGCTGCACCCAGTCGGCATAAAAGAGCGAAGGCGCGGCGGCGCAGTCGGCCAGGGTGGGGGTGTTGCCCACCGCCCAGGTGCGGCCTTGCAGCCTGTGCTCAAGCCAGAGGTAGGCGCGGCCCAGCGCCTGCTGCGCGTCGGCCAGGGTCTGAGCCAAGCGCGTGCCGTCTTGCCTGATGGCCTCGAACACGGGTTTCTGCATCGCCGCCATCACCTCGTTGTCAAACACGCGGTCGAGAAAACGCACCTCCAGCGCGGTGGCGGGGTCGGCCGGCAGCCAGCGCACGCGGCCGCCGTGGTGCAGCATCAGGTGTTCGATGATGATGGTGGACTCCACCACCGTTTGCCCGCTGTCCACCAGCAGCGGAAAGCGAGCCAAGGGCCAGCGGGCTTTCAGTTCCGCCATCGCTGCCGCTTCTTCCAGCGTGCGGTACTCAAACGGCACCGCGTTTTCATACAAGGCCACCAGCACCTTCTGGCCGTAGGAAGAAAACGGGTGGGCGTACAGCGTCAGTGGCATCGCGGGCCTCGGCGGTGGCGGCGGGAGGGCGCATTGTGGCGAGGTCAGCCGCAAGCCACCATTCGCCCCAGCGCCAGCAAGCCCCCGCGATAATGAAAAGCAAACCTCAACCCCTGACTGAGCGGCGGCGCACCCCATGTGGCCTGAATTGCACAACGACACCTTCCTGCGCGCCTGCCTGCGGCAAAGCACACCCCACACCCCCGTGTGGCTGATGCGCCAGGCCGGCCGCTATTTGCCCGAATACAAGGCCACCCGCATGAAGGCCGGCAACAGCTTCATGGGGCTGGCCACCAACGTGCAGTACGCCACCGAAGTGACGCTGCAGCCGCTGGACCGTTTTCCGCTGGACGCCGCGATCCTGTTTTCCGACATCCTGACCGTGCCCGACGCCATGGGCCTGGGCTTGAGCTTCGGCGCTGGCGAAGGCCCGAAGTTTGCGCACCCCGTGCGCGACGAAGCCGCCGTGAAAGCGCTGTGCGTGCCTGACATGAACAAGCTGCGTTATGTGTTCGACGCCGTCAGCAGCATACGCAAAGCCCTGGTGACCACCAGCGCAGCAGGTCGCAGCGCCGGCCGCGTGCCGCTGATCGGTTTTTCGGGCAGCCCCTGGACGCTGGCCTGTTACATGGTGGAAGGCGGCGGCAGCGACGATTACCACCTCGTCAAGACCATGCTCTATGGCCGGCCCGACCTGATGCACCGCATCCTGGACGTCAACGCGCAGGCCGTGACGGCTTATCTGAACACGCAGATCGACGCCGGTGCCCAAGCCGTGATGGTGTTTGACAGCTGGGGCGGTGTGCTGGCCGACGGCGCCTTCCAGCGTTTCAGCCTGGACTACACACGCCGTGTGGTGCAGGGCCTGAAGCGCGAAAAAGACGGCCATCGCATACCCGTGCTCGTGTTCACCAAAGGGGGTGGCCCGTGGCTGCAGCAAATCGCCGAGTGCGGCGCTGACGTGGTGGGCCTGGACTGGACGGTCAACCTGGCCCAGGCGCGCCGGCAGGTGGGCCAGCGGGTGGCGTTGCAGGGCAATCTGGACCCGGCCATCCTGTTTGCCCCACCGGCTGTGGTGGCGGCTGAAGCGGTGGCGGTGCTGGACAGTTTTGGCCGCCCAGAGCGTGCCGACGGCGGCTGGGACGGCCACATCTTCAACCTGGGCCACGGCATCAACCAGCACACGCCGCCCGAGCATGTGTCGGCGCTGGTGCAGGCGGTGCATGAACATTCGCGGGCGCTGCGCGTTTGATCGGTGCTGTGCAATGGTTTGTCGGCGCCGGCCACCACCGTAATAAAACTGCGGCTTTCGCGGTGAGTGAGCACTCAGGGCTTGACTTATCCCCACGAAGCGGGTTTGCCCTGCGGGCCGGAAGTAATTTGATACAGGTGCCTCAGATGGCCGCAATTTCGTGCTAAGTGATTGATTTGATTGGGTTCTGAACCCTGCTGCGAAAATGGGCAAACCAGCCGCAAGTCATGAAAATCAAGGACTTGGCGCGTCTGGCCGCAGTTTACCCACATAGTTATCCACAGAAAAAGTGGACAGCTTTGAAAATCTATTTCAATCAAGCACTTGCAGCACTTTTGTGATGTTGAACCTGCTTTTCGTGTGCAAGTTCACATGCCTGTCACATGCATGAGTTAGCGCCTGCTGCCTGTGTGGTGGCTGTGGCCGTGGAGTCGCCACGCCATACCGGCCTGGGCACGCTGGACTACTTAAGCGAGCAGCCACTCACGCCGGGCACCTTGGTACTGGCGCCTTTGGGCAAGCGCGAGGTGCCCGGGGTGGTGTGGGACACCGACCCCGGTGCCGAAATAACCACCGCGAAGCTGCGCCCTTTGAGCGGCGTTTTGACTGCTTTGCCGCCCCTGCCGGCTGAGTGGCGCGCTTTGATCGCTTTTGCCGCCGGCTATTACCAGCGCGGCATCGGTGAGCTGGCCCTGGCTGTGTTGCCGCCCGAGCTGCGCCGGCTGGACAACACCCGGCTGGCCCGCCGGGTGGCCAAGTTGCAGCAACCCGGTGCCGTGCAGGTGGCCGCAGACGCTTATGCAGCCGCTGCGCCCGACGGCGTGCTGGCGCCCCGGCCGGTGCTCAGCGACGAACAGCAGGCGGCGCTGGTGGCCATTGATGCAGCAGGTGTGGCAGCCGCCCTTGCCGACGGGCCGTCCGTGCCCCGCGCACCCCGCCCGGTGCTGCTGCATGGTGTCACCGGCAGCGGCAAAACCGAGGTCTACCTGCAGGCCGCCGAACGCGCGCTGCAGGCTGGCCGCCAGGCGCTGGTGCTGGTGCCCGAGATCAACCTCACACCGCAGCTGGAAGCCCGCTTTGCCGCACGTTTCCCCGGCCGTGTGTTGGCCAGCCTGCACAGCGCGCTGACGCCCGCGCAGCGGCTGCGCAACTGGCTGCTGGCCCACCTGGGCCTGGCCGACCTGGTGCTGGGCACGCGGCTGGCCATCTTCGCGCCGATGCCCCGGCTGGGCCTGATCGTGGTGGACGAAGAGCACGACCCGTCGTTCAAGCAGCAAGAGGGTGCCCGCTACTCGGCGCGCGACCTCGCGGTGTGGCGTGCCCACCAGTTGCACATACCGGTGTTGCTGGGCTCGGCCACGCCGTCGCTGGAGACCTGGCAGCGCGTGCAGGAAGGCCGTTACCAGCGCTTGCCACTGGCTGCGCGCATCGGCGGCGGCGCCATGCCCCGGGTGCGCATGGTGGACATGGCACGCGCCTGGCAGCACGCTTCTGCGCAGGCCGAAAAAGACCGCGTGCTCGCACCCGCGCTGCTGCAGGCCATTGAAACCCGGCTGCAACTAGGCGAACAAAGCCTGCTGCTGCTGAACCGCCGGGGTTATGCGCCGGTGCTGCACTGCAGTGCCTGCGGCTGGAAAAGCGGCTGTGCACATTGCAGCGCCTGGCGCGTGTTCCACAAAAGCGACCGCACGCTGCGTTGCCACCACTGCGGTCTGAGCGAACGCGTGCCGCGTGCCTGCCCCGACTGCGGCAACCTCGACATCGCGCCCATCGGGCGCGGCACCGAAAAGCTGCAAGAGCAACTGGCGGCCCTGCTGCCGCAGGCGCGCATCGGCCGCATCGACGCCGACAGCACACGCGGTGTGGGCACGCTGCAGCAACAACTGCAGGCCGTGCACAGCGGCGAGGTGGACATCATCGTCGGCACCCAGATGATCGCCAAAGGCCACGACTTCAGGCGTGTCACGCTGGTGGCCGCCGTCAACCCCGACAGCGCGCTTTTCAGCAGCGACTTCCGCGCCCCCGAGCGTTTGTTTGCTTTGCTGATGCAGGCCGCCGGCCGCGCCGGCCGCGACGCTGAAGTGGCGGCGCAGAGCGAGATGTGGGTGCAAAGCTGGAGCGGTGGCCACCCACTGTATGCCGCGCTGGCGGCGCACGACTACGAACTGTTTGCACGCCAGCAGCTCACCGAGCGCCGGGCTGCGGGTTTGCCGCCCTTTGCCGCGCTGGCCTTGATACGCGCCGATGCGCGCACTGCGCTGGTGGCGCAGCAGTTTCTGCAGCAAGCGCGCGCCGCCGCGCAACAGCACGCCGGCATCACCGTCTACCCCCCCGTGCCGCCGCCGGTGGCCAAAGTGGCCGATGTGGAACGCATGCAGATGCTGCTGGAATGCCGATCGCGGACCGTTCTGCAACGCATGCTGAGCGACTGGCTGCCCGAGCTGGATGCGATGCGCGGCCAGCACAAGGGTTTGCTGCGCTGGGCAGTGGATGTGGACCCGCTGGCGATTTGATGGACCGCCCAGTCGTGAAAAACAGCAGCCTGCAGCCGGCTTGATGGGATCGCGGGCGCTGCTGGCCGCATCGCCCTCAAACGCCGGCCAGCACCCGCTGCAGCTGTATGGCTTCGGCCAGGTGCGCGGTGTGCACGGCTTCGCTGCTGGCCAGGTCGGCGATGGTGCGGGCCACTTTCAGCGTGCGATGCAGGCGCCGACCCGACCAGCCCAGCCGCGTGGCAGCGGCGCGCAAAAAGCCCGCAGCGGCGGTGTGCAGCACGCAGTGTGCGTCCAGCCCGGCGCTGTTGAGCAGCGCGTTGGGCACATGCTGGCGTTGCAACTGCCGCTCACGTGCGGCCGCCACACGCAGGGCCACCACGGCGCTGCTTTCACCGTCGGCTGCACCGAGCAAGGCTTCGGGTGTGGTGGCCAGCACTTCCACCTGCAGGTCGATGCGGTCGAGCAGCGGGCCCGACAACTTGCCCTGGTAACGCGCCACTGCGTCAGGCGTGCAACGGCAGGAACGGCCCAGCGCCGATGGTGCGCCCAGCCAGCCGCACGGGCAGGGGTTCATCGCGGCCACGAGCTGAAAGCGGGCCGGGAAGGTGGCCGACCGGGCGGCGCGCGAAATGGTGATGCTGCCCGTCTCCAGCGGCTCGCGCAGCGCTTCCAAGGCGCTGCGCGGGAACTCGGGCAGCTCATCCAGGAACAGCACACCGCCGTGCGCCAGGCTGATTTCACCCGGCCGTGGCGGTGAGCCGCCACCGACCAAAGCCACTGCGCTGGCGGTGTGGTGCGGCGCGCGCCAACAGGCATGCCCAGGGGCCGCCTGCGCGGGTGGTTGCGGCTGCGCGCGGTTCAAACCCTGCAACGCCAGTTGCGCCAGGGCCGCGTCTGCGTCCAGCGGCGGCAGCAACCCGGGCAGTCGCTGCGCCAGCATCGACTTGCCGCTGCCCGGCGGCCCCACCATCAGCAGGCTGTGGCCACCCGCAGCGGCAATTTCCAGCGCCCGCTTGGCGCCGGCCTGGCCTTTGACGTCGCGCAGTTCATGCGCCGGCGCTGCGGCGGTTGGTGCCGCGGCTTGGGCTGCGGGCAGGGGCTGCGCGGCATCACCCGGCAGCAAAGCGGCCACCACTTGAGCCAGCATGTGGGCACCCAGCACCTGCAGCCCGGGCACCGCTGCGGCCTGGCGGGCGCTGTCCATCGGCAGCACCAGGGCGCGCAGCGGCGGCGGTGTTTTTTGCAGATCCACGGCATGCGGCAGCGGCTCGGCTGCTTGCTGCAACGCGGCCAGCGCGCGCTGGTCACGCCGCAGGCCCAGCGCATGCGCCACCGCGCCCCGCACCGGCCGCAGTTCGCCGGCCAGGCTCAGTTCACCGGCAAATTCATGCTGTGCCAGCCGCTGCAGGCACAGCTGGCCGGCGGCGGCCAGGATGCCCAGCGCAATGGGCAGGTCGAAGCGCCCGCCTTCTTTGGGCAGCTCGGCCGGTGCCAGGTTGACGGTGATGCGTTTGTTGTGCGGAAAAGCAAAACCGCTTTGCTGCAGCGCGGCGCGCACCCGTTCACGCGCTTCTTTCACCTCGGTGTCGGCCAGCCCCACCAGCGTGAAGCTGGGCAGGCCGTTGGCCAGCTGCACTTCAACATGCACCACCGGTGCCTCCAGCCCATCCAGGGCCCGGCTCATGACCACTGCCAGCGACATCAATTTGCTCCCAACTGCTTCAGCTTCATTCTGGGAAGCCAGGCGTTTTTGAGCTATGCACCACAAGCGTGCACACCCATGGGTGGCCCCTGATTGGTGCTTTTTGGGGGCAGCGGCCACCCTTTTGGGGGCTGTTCTGGGGCACAGCTGCTTGCCGAGTGAAACGCCAGCGGGTGGCATGGAACCTGCACAAGGCATGGTCGACAACCGCAACCCCCCGGAGTTCATCTGTGAAAAAAACGCTGCTCGCACTGTCTGGCGCCCTCGCATTGGGCACGCTGCCCACGCTGGCCCAGGCCGACCTGGCTTTCAACCTCGGTGCTTTCACCGACTACCGCTACCGCGGCATCAGCCAGACGCGCCTGAAGCCTGCAGTGCAAGCCGGCGCCGACTTCACGGCCGGCGCCTTTTATCTGGGCGCCTGGGCTTCCAACATCAAGTGGATCAAGGACTTTGGCGGCGACGCTGATGTCGAGATCGACGTCTACGGCGGCTTCAAGGGTGAAATCGTCAAAGGCCTGGGCTTTGACGTCGGTGCGCTGACCTACCAGTACCCCAGCAACAAGCTGAACCCGAATGCCAACACCACCGAGCTGTATGGCGCGCTGACTTCGGGCCCGGCATCGCTGAAGTATTCACACGCGGTGACCAACACCTTCGGCAACCCGAAAAGCAAAAACAGTTACTACCTGGACGTGTCTGCCACTTTTGACGTTAGCGGCGTGTCGGTGGTGCCGCATGTGGGTTACCAGAGGATCAAAGGGCCACTGGCCAAGGACGCCACCTACACCGACTATTCCTTGACCGTTTCCAAGGACTTCAGCGGTGTGGTGCTCAGCCTGGCCGTGGTGGGCACCGATGCCGACAAGACCTTTTACGCGTCGCCCATCAATGGCAAAAAACTCGGTGAAACCGGGTGGGTTGCCGGCGCCAAGTTCAACTTTTGATTTTTTTCGCTGAGGAGAAACGACCATGAAGATGGTGACCGCCATCGTCAAGCCCTTCAAGCTTGATGAAGTGCGTGAGGCCTTGAGCGCCATCGGCGTCAAGGGCATCACGGTGACTGAAGTCAAGGGCTTCGGCCGCCAGAAAGGCCACACCGAGCTGTACCGGGGTGCCGAATACGTGGTCGACTTCCTGCCCAAGGTGAAGATCGAAGCGGCGGTGGATGACACCCTGGTGGAACGGGTCATCGAGGCCATCGAGAGCTCGGCCCGCACCGGCAAGATTGGCGACGGCAAGATCTTCGTCACAGCGCTGGAACAGGTGGTGCGCATCCGCACCGGCGAGACCGGCTCGGAAGCGCTGTGAGCGCCAACAACAAATAGCTGCAAGCACCATCATCATCATGAAAAAACTTCTACACATTGCCCTGCTGTGGATGGCCGCGCTGTGCGGCTCGGCGGCGTTTGCGCCTGCATTCGCGGCCGATTTTCCGGTCACGAAGCTGCTCTTTGCATCGGGGCAGAAGGTGTTGCCCGCAACCGCAGCGGCCGACCTGAAAGCGGTGGCCGACTTCATGGCCGCCAACCCGGCTGCCAGGATTCAACTGTCGGGTTTTGTCGATGCCACCGGCCCGGCCGACCTGAACAAGGCGCTGGCCAAAGACCGCGCCATGGGCGTGCGCGATGCACTGAAAACGGTCGGCGTGGCGGCAGACCGCATCGTGCTGCAAAAGCCTGAAGACATCACGGCGGGTGACGGTGAACAAAGCCGCAAGGTGGAAATCACATTGGTGGCTGAAGCGACGGCAGCGGCTGCCGCAACGGCAACTGCTGCAACAGCGGCAACTGCTGCACCTGCTGCAACGGCGCCTGCTGCCGCGGCTGCACCGGCCGCTGCCGCACCGGCGCCTTCGGCGGCCGCCGTTGCATCGGTGCCTTCGGCGGCCGCCGTTGCACCGGCGCCTTCGGCGGCCGCCGTTGCATCGGTGCCTTCGGCACCGGTGCCCAACAAGGGTGACATCAGCTGGATGCTGCTGTCCACGCTGCTCGTCATCATGATGGCGATACCCGGCCTGGCGCTGTTCTACGGCGGCCTGGTGCGCAGCAAAAACATGCTGTCGGTGCTGATGCAGGTGTTTGTCACCTTCTCGCTCGTCACGGTGTTGTGGGTGGTCTACGGTTACAGCCTGGCGTTCACCGAAGGCAATGCTTTCATCGGTGGCCTGGACCGCTTGTTTCTGAAGGGTGTATTCGACCCCGCAACCGGCAGCTTCGCGATGGCCGCCACCTTCAGCAAGGGTGTGGTCATCCCCGAAATCATCTTCGTGGCTTTCCAGGCCACCTTCGCCGCCATCACTTGCGGCCTGATCGTGGGCGCGTTTGCCGAACGCATGAAGTTCAGCGCCGTGTTGATGTTCATGGTGCTGTGGTTCACCTTCAGCTACACACCCGTTGCGCACATGGTCTGGTACTGGATGGGGCCTGATGCCTACACCAGCAAAGAAGTGGTGGACGGCATGAACGCCAAAGCCGGCTACCTGTGGCAAATGGGCGCGCTTGACTTTGCTGGCGGCACGGTGGTGCACATCAACGCGGCGGTGGCCGGTTTGGTGGGTGCCTACATGCTGGGCAAGCGCGTGGGTTACGGCCGCGAAGCGATGGCGCCGCACAACTTGCCGCTCACGATGGTGGGTGCGGCCATGCTGTGGGTGGGCTGGTTTGGCTTCAATGCCGGCTCAGCCCTGGAAGCCGGCAACAGTGCGGCGCTGGCGTTCCTGAACACCTTCACCGCCACCGCCTGCGCAGTGCTGGCCTGGTGTGGCGCCGAGGCGCTGGCGCGTGGCAAAGCTTCGATGCTGGGTGCCGCTTCAGGCGCGGTGGCGGGCCTGGTGGCCATCACGCCGGCAGCCGGCAACGTGGGCATCATCGGCGCGCTGGTGATCGGCACCGTGGCGGGATTTGCCGGCCTGTGGGGTGTCAGCAAGCTGAAGAAAATGCTGGGCGCTGACGATTCGCTGGACGTGTTTGGCGTGCACGGCGTGTGCGGCATCGTCGGCGCGCTGCTGACGGGGGTGTTCAACACCCAGGCACTCGGCGGGCCGGGGCTGGTGACCGACTGGGTAACGGCCACCGTCGGCTCCAACGGCGTCGGTGCGCAGGTGTGGATACAGCTGAAGGCGGTGTTGATCACGGTGGTCTGGTCGGGCGTGGTGTCGTTCATCGCCTACAAGATCGTGGACCTGACCATCGGCCTGCGTGTGGCCGAAGAAGACGAACGCGAAGGCCTGGACATCACCTACCACGGCGAAACGGCGTACAACAAATGAAACGCCTGGACCGGGCTTTGCCCGGCTGGCGTTTCTGGGCGCGTTCGAACTGACAGGGCTGCGCCCTGCAGCTCAACTTGCCCTGGGGGGTGGCCTTGCGGCCTACCCCCCCTTTTTCCTTTGGCAGGAGGTGGCCAGGGTGGCGGCGATGACGAACTTCTTCATGATCAATGTCCTTGAACAATTGAAGCGTGAATGATTCGGGTGGCACCGGCCAGCCTGGTCAGGACTTTGCGGCGAGTTGGCTGTATTGAACTATTCGGTATACATTTAATACAGTATGGTCATTTAGAGACTGTTCAGTTCAAGTCATGGGCTTCGCGGTGTAAGTTCGGACCTGTTGACGCGACCAGCAGGCACGCCGTTTGCCGTTGCGTACAGGCCCACGACCCCCATCTGTCAAAATCCTTACCCTGCTGCTCTCGAGCGCCGCACACCCATGGTTCCGCACCTCACCACCGCACTCTCCGGCCCCATTAACGAGCTGGAACAGCGCATCCTGGAATCGATGCCCGCCATCGAGCGCTGGTTCAGGCTGGAATGGATGGAGCACACGCCGCCGTTCTATACCTCGGTGGACTTGCGCAACGCCGGCTTCAAGCTGGCGCCGGTGGGCACCGATCTGTTCCCCAGCGGCTTCAATCACCTGACGCCTGAAATGCTGCCGCTGGCGGTGCAGGCGGCGATGGCGGCGATCGAAAAAATCTGCCCCGAAGCCAAGAACCTGCTGCTGATACCGAACAGCCGCACGCAGGACAGTTTCTACCTGGCAGCGATGCAAAGCCTGGTGCAGGTGTTCACGCAGGCCGGTTTGAACGTGCGCCTGGGCACGCTCGACCCTGCGGTGGAAGCGCCATTCACGGTGGCCGTGCCCGAAGGTGGTGAGCTGGTGCTCGAACCGGTGCTGCGCACCCGCGGCCGGCTCGGACTGAAGAATTTCGACCCCTGCACGATTCTGCTGAACAACGACCTGGCAGCGGGCGTGCCACGCGCGCTGCAGCATTTGAATGAACAGTATGTGCTGCCGCCTTTGCAGGCCGGCTGGACGGTGCGCCGCAAGAGCCAGCACTACGCCAGTTATGAAGAGGTGGCGAAGAAGTTTGCCAAGCTGCTGGGCATGGACCACTGGCTGATCAACCCGCAGTTTGCCCTGTGCGGCGCGGTGGACGCCGGCACGCCGGCAGGCCTGGAGGCCGTGCGCAGCCAGGCCGACGCCTTGATCACCAAAGTGCGCCGCAAGTACAAGGAATACGGCATCAACGAACGGCCCTTTGTGGTGCTCAAGGCCGACAACGCCAGCGACGGCCACGGCCTGCTGATGCTGCGCGACGCCAAAGACCTGGACGCCCTGGGTGGCCGCCTGGCCGAACACATGCGGGCCGCCGGCGGCGGTGAACTGCCGGCGGGCATCGTGGTGCAGGAAGGTGTGCCCACGATGGAGCGCATGCACAGCGCCGTGGCCGAGCCGGTGGTGTGCATGATCGACCGTTATGTGGTGGGTGGTTACTACCGGGTGCATGCCGAACGCAGCCCCGACGAAGACCTGTGCGGGCCGGGCAGCAGTTATGTGCCGCTGGCTTTTGCACACAGCAACCAGTTGCCACGCCCGGGCGTGAAACCCGGCGCCAGCGCGCCGAACCGCTTCTACATGTACGGCGTGATCGGGCGCCTGGCGATGTTGGCCGCCGCCTATGAGCTGGAAGCCACCGATCCCGAGGCTGAGAACTTCGACTGAGCATGCGGCCCGGAGCAGCCCAACACCAGGCTTTATCAACACTGACGACGAGCGCTGCTTTGCCCCTGCGCAGGGGGTGCGGCAGCGTGGGGCATGCAGCGATCCGACTCAGAAGTTTCAATGCAGAGGCCACACGACCGGCCTGTTCAGCAACTTAAACGTTTGGGGTGCCCTTGCGCCGGCGCCCACTTGGGATGGCAGGCCTGCCGGGTTGCCAACGCAAGCCGCCGAAGCATCTGCGGCCCATGCCATCGCAGCGCTGAAAAAACTGCTGCCACCCCGCCGGGAGGGGGTGTTGCTGCAGCGCAGCAAATGATTGCTGCAGCGGCGGCGAACCGCGCACAATGCGCGGCTCGCCCGCCATGTCAGCTAAAACCCCGCCCCGCAGTGCTGCCGCACTGGCCGCACTCACGCTGGCTGCCGTGGGTGTGGTCTATGGCGACATCGGCACCAGCCCGCTGTATGCGCTGAAAGAAGTGTTTGCACACGGCCGCGTGCCGCTCACGCCGGGCAACATCCTGGGCATTTTGAGCCTGGTGTTCTGGACGCTGACGCTGGTGGTGTCGCTGAAATACGTGACGCTGATCTTGCGCGCCGACAACAACGGCGAAGGCGGCCTCATTGCGATGCTGGCGCTGGCCTCGCAGGCCGTCAAACACAAACCCCGGCTGCGCCGCGCCTTGCTGATGCTGGGCATTTTCGGCACCGCCATCTTCTTTGGCGACGGCGTCATCACGCCGGCCATTTCGGTGCTGTCAGCGGTGGAAGGCCTGGAAGTGGCGGCGCCACAACTGCACCGTTATGTCGTGCCTATCACGTTACTGGTACTGACAGCACTTTTTGCCGCGCAGCGCATTGGCACCGCCGCGGTCGGCAAACTGTTTGGCCCCATCACGCTGGTGTGGATGGCGGTGTTGGCGCTGCTGGGTGTCGTGCACATCGCGGCCCACCCGGCGGTGCTGGTGGCGCTGTCGCCGCACCATGCGCTGGGTTTTCTGTTCAGCAACCCGGCGGTGGCCTTTGTGGCGCTGGCTTCGGTGGTGCTGTGTGTCACGGGCGCCGAAGCGCTGTATGCCGACCTCGGCCACTTCGGCAAGCGGCCCATACGCCTGGCGTGGTTTGTGGTGGTCATGCCAGCGCTGTTGCTGAACTATTTTGGCCAGGGTGCGATGCTGCTGCAGCACCCCGAGCGTGTCGGCAACCCGTTTTTCGAGATGGCGCCGAAAGCGGCGTTGTTCCCGTTGATCGTGCTCGCCACGCTGGCCACAGTGATCGCGTCGCAGGCCCTCATCACGGCCGCGTTCTCCGTTACCAAGCAGGCCATACAGCTGGGCTACATGCCACGTTTGCGCATCCTGCACACCAGCGTGCAAGACACCGGGCAGATTTATGTGCCCTTCATCAACTGGGCACTGTATGGCTGCGTCGTCATCGCGGTGGTGATGTTTGGCAGCAGCAGCGCGCTCGCCAGCGCCTACGGCATCGCCGTCACCATCGACATGACCATCACCACCGTGATGACCTTCTTCGTCATCCGCTACGCCTGGAAACTGCCGCTTGCGCTGTGTGTGGGCGCCACCGGGTTTTTCTTCTTCGTGGACGTGCTCTTTCTGGCCGCCAACGCGGTGAAGATTCTGGAAGGTGGCTGGTTCCCGCTGCTCATTGGCGCGGTGATGTTCCTGTTGATGATCACCTGGAAGTCAGGCCGGTATTTGATGGCGGTGCGCATGCGCGCCGAGGCCATCGAGCTCAAGCTGTTTCTGGAGTCGCTGTTCCTGGCGCCGCCGGTGCGCGTGGAAGGCACGGCGGTTTTCCTGAATGCCGAGGCGGGCCTAACGCCGTTTGCGCTGCTGCACAACCTGAAGCACAACAAGGTGCTGCACGCGCAGAACCTGTTTGTGACGGTGCTGCACCATGAAGTGCCGTGGATCGATGGGGGCAAGCGCTGCGAAGTGCAAGCCCTGGGCCACGACTGCTGGCAAGTGACGCTGCACTTCGGCTTCAAAAACGAGCCCGACGTGCCCGAAGCCCTGCAGCTGCTGGAAAAAGCAGGCGTGCTGCTCGACGCCATGGACACCAGCTATTTCCTCAGCCGCGACACCGTGGTGCCCACCTTTGGCGGCGGTATGGCGATGTGGCGCGAAAAACTGTTTGCCAGCATGCACCGCAACGCCGCCGCTGCCGCAGACTTCCTGCGTTTGCCTACCAACCGCATCGTCGAGCTGGGCTCGAAGGTCGAGATCTAGCCCTACCTTCGCAGCGCGGCCAGGCTGATCAGCCGTTTATCCCCGTGATTCATAGCTTTTTCGGTCGTGCAGTAATAGATGAAAGAATGTCTG
>JAYUPP010000555.1:0-16789 GCA_043760045.1 Betaproteobacteria bacterium | reverse complement strand
GCGCCACCCAGGCTCCAGACCTGAAAGCCGCCGCTGTCGGTGAGCATCGGTTGCTGCCAATTCTCGAAGCGGTGCAGGCCACCAAAATGCTGCACCACATCCAGCCCGGGCCGCATCCACAGGTGAAAGGTGTTGGCCAGGATGATCTGCGCGCCCATGTCCAGCAGCGACTGCGGCGCCACACCCTTGACGGTGCCGTAGGTGCCCACCGGCATGAACACCGGCGTTTCCACCACGCCGTGGTTCAGCGTCAGGCGGCCCCGGCGGGCCTCGCCTTCAGTTTTTAGAAGCTCGAATGTCAGCATCGGCAGCATTGTGGCGAGCCTCGCCCAACACGATGCGCGCGCCCCGCTGGTGGGTGGCGTAGGCCAGCGCCCAGTTCAGCAGCACGCTGACGCGGTTGCGAAAGCCGATCAGGAAAAACACGTGCGCAGCCAGCCAGAACAGCCACGCCGGCAAGCCGGAAAACTTCCAGCCGCGCAGGTCCACCACCGCCGCCATGCGGCCGATGGTGGCCAGGTTGCCGTAGTCGGCGTAAACAAAGGGCTTGTGCGCGACGTTGTTGCTGTTGCTGTTGTCGGTGCTGTCGGTGCTGTTGGTGCTGTTGGTGCTGTCGACGTTGCCACCAGCCACTTGCCAGGTGATGCAGCGCGCCACATAACGGCCCATCTGCTTGGCTGCCGGCGCCACGCCGGGCACCGCCAGGCCGTTGGGTGTGGCGACAGCAGCCAGGTCGCCGGCCACAAACACGTTGCTGAAGCCGGGCACGGTGAGGTCGGGGTTGACCCTCACGCGCCCGGCGCGGTCGAGCGGTGCACCCAGCAGTGCGCCCAGTGGCGACGCCGCCACGCCGGCCGCCCACAGCACCGTGCGGCAGGGCACAAATTGGCCGCCCAGTGTGTAACCCTCGGCGCTGATGTCGGCAACGGGCGTGCCGCAGCTCACCTCCACACCCAGGTTCTTCAATTGCGAGCGAGTGCGCTCTTGCAGCGCCGGCGGAAAGCTGGCCAGCGGCGCCGGCCCGGCTTCGATCAAGCGCACGCGCGCCTGGCGGGGGTCGATTCTGCGAAATTCCTGGTGCAGGGTGTGGCGTGAAATCTCGGCCAGCGTGCCGGCCAGTTCCACGCCGGTGGGCCCGCCGCCCACGATGGCAAAGTGCAGCCAGGCCTGGCGTTGCTGTTCGTCGGTGGCGGCTTCGGCTTGTTCAAAAGCCAGCAGCACGCGGCGGCGTATGCCCAGCGCGTCGTCCAGCGTTTTCAGCCCCGGCGCGTGCGCCGCCCAGTGCTTGTTGCCGAAGTAGGCATGGGTGGCGCCGCTGGCCACGAGCAGCCAGTCGTAGTGCAGGCTTTGCGGCGCCACCGGGCCGCAGAGCTGCACGGTGCGCGCTGCAGTATTGATGCCGCTCACTTCGGCCATCAGCACCTGCACGTTGGCCTGCCCGCGCAGGATGTGGCGCAGCGGCGCCGCGATATCGGTCGCCGACAGGCCGGCGGTGGCCACCTGATACAGCAGCGGCTGGAACAGGTGGTGGTTGGCGCGGTCCACCAGTGTGATGCGCAGCGGCGCCCGGGCCAGTGCGCGCGTACACCACAGGCCCGCAAAGCCACCACCGATGACGACAAGGTGCGAAGGGGATGGGTTCATGCAGCTGGATTCTGAAGGGTTTGCAGCGGCCAACAAGCAGCCGTCAACGAGCAGCGCGAAACACGCAGCGGCAGCTTGCCTCTGACCTCGTCAGGCCCTGTGCAGCAGCATGCAGTCGCCATAGCTGAAGAAGCGGTAGCGCTGGGCAATCGCATGCCGGTACAGCGCCATCACGTGGGCGTGGCCGGCGAAGGCGCTGACCAGCATCATCAGCGTGCTTTTAGGCAGGTGAAAGTTGGTCAGCAGGGTGTCCACCACACTGAAGCGGTAGCCTGGTGTGATGAAGATGGTGGTTTCGCCCGTGAACGGCGCCAGCGTGCCACCGTGGTGCTGCGCCGCCGATTCCAGCGCGCGCAGCGTGGTGGTGCCCACTGCCAGCACGCGGCCGCCGGCCACCTGCGTGCGCTGAATGGCCGCCACGGTCTCGGCGCTCACTTCAAACCATTCGCTGTGCATGCGGTGTTTGCTGAAGTCGTGTTCACGCACCGGCTGAAAAGTGCCGGCGCCCACGTGCAGCGTGACGGCGGCTTGCTGGACCCCCCGTGCTTGCAGTGCCGACAACACGGCGGCGTCGAAGTGCAGCGCCGCCGTGGGCGCGGCCACCGCACCGGGGTGCTGCGCAAACACGGTCTGGTAGCGGCGCTCGTCATCGGCCGTGTCGGCATGGCTGATGTAGGGCGGCAGCGGCACATGGCCGTGTTGCTGCAGCAGTGTCTGTGGGTCGGCCGGAAAGCGCAGGTGGAAGAGGCTGTTTTCAGGGCCGGCGCGGCCCAGCACAACGGCCTCAAAAGCATCGGCAAAACGCAGCACCGCGCCAGGCCGGGGTGACTTGCTGGCGCGCACATGGGCCCAGACGTCGAAGGCGCCTGTCTGCGCGCTCGTCTGCGCTCCTGTCTGCGCGCCCTGCTGTGCTCGCGGCAGCACCCGTTCCACCAGCGCCTCCACCACCCCGCCGCTGCCCACTTTGACGCCCAGCAGCCGTGCTTTGATGACCCGTGTGTTGTTGAACACCAGCAGGTCGCCCGCTTGCAGCAGGCCGGGCAGGTCGGTGAAGTGGCGGTCCACGGGCACAGCGCTGCGCCCGACCAGCAGCCGCGAGCCGCTGCGCTCGGCGGCCGGTTGCTGGGCGATCAGCTCGGGCGGTAGGTCGAAGTCGAAGTCGGCCAGCGTCAGTGCTGGCGCGGGCTGGGCGGCGAGGGCGTTCTCAGATGAATGCATCAAGGGGCTGGTGAAATGGGGCTGGCGGCGTGGGCTTGCGCCACGGGTCTGGGGTGTGAGCCTGGGGCGCGCGCTGAAGGCAGGGGCGGTGCTTGGCGTGAACGCGATCAAAATTGTTTCATGCCCGTTCCTGAACCTGTTCCCCAGCCGCTGGCGGCACCCGCACCCGCACCCGCACCCGCACCCGCAAAAAAGGCAGCGTCGGACAAGATGTCGGGCCCGGCGCGTGCGATGGCCAAGCTGGGATTGAAGCGTGACATCGATTTGGCGCTGCACCTGCCGATGCGTTATGTGGATGAAACGCGGCTGCGCACCATCGTCAGCCTGCGCGACGGCGACACCGCGCAGGTGCAGGGCACGGTGCAGGAATGCCGCGTTGAAACCAGGTCGCGCCGGCAATTGCTGGTGACGCTGGCCGACGGCAGTGGCGGTGAACTGCTGCTGCGGCTGCTGAACTTCTACCCGTCGCACCTGAAGACGCTGGCCGTGGGGCAGCTGGTGCGTGCACGCGGCGAAGTGCGCGCCGGCTTTACGGGCCGCGAGATGGTGCACCCTGAATTTCGCGCTGTGCACGCCGACACCCCGCTGCCGCAGGCGTTGACGCCCGTCTACCCCAGCAGCGCGCAGTTGCCGCAGGCCTACCTGCGCAAGGCGGTGGCGTCGGGCCTGGCACGCGCGCCGCTGCATGAAGTGTTGCCGCCGCAGGTGGTGCCGGCGGGCATGCCCACGCTGCGCGAAGCGGTGATGCTGTTGCACCACCCGCCCGTCACCCAAGACCCCCGCCTGGACGCTGACACGCTGGAAGACCACAGCCACCCGGCCTGGCAGCGTCTGAAGTTTGACGAGCTGCTGGCGCAGCAAATTTCGCAGTTGCAGTCGCGCGCCGCGCGCGCCCGCCTGCACGCACCCGCGCTCTGTGCCGCCAGCCCGGGCAGCCAGAGTGATGCCGCACTGTTTCACCGTTTGCTGCGCTTGTTGCCGTTTCAGTTGACGGCTGCGCAGCAGCGGGTGGTGCGTGAAATTGCAGCCGACCTGGCACAGCCGCACCCGATGAACCGCCTGCTGCAAGGCGACGTGGGTTCCGGCAAAACGGTGGTGGCGGCGCTGGGCGCGGCCATTGCCATGGGTGCCGGCTGGCAGTGCGCGCTGATGGCGCCCACCGAGATCTTGGCCGAGCAGCACTTTCGCAAATTGGTGCAGTGGCTGCAACCGCTGGGGGTGCAGACGGCCTGGCTGACCGGCAGCCGCAGAGGCAAAAAGCGCCAGCAGATGGTGGCGCAGCTGGCCAGCGGCGAAGCGCTGCTGGCGGTGGGCACGCACGCGGTGATTTCAGAAGACGTGGTTTTTGCGCGGCTGGGCCTGGCCATCGTGGACGAGCAGCACCGGTTTGGGGTGGCGCAGCGGCTGGCCCTGCGGGGCAAGCTTGCCCCGCAGTTGCATGACCAGGGCAAGCTTGCCCCGCAGTTGCAGGACGAAGGCAAGCTGCAGGCCACCGCGCTGGAACCGCATCTGCTGATGATGAGCGCCACACCCATCCCGCGCACGCTGGCCATGAGCTACTACGCCGACCTGGCCGTCAGCACCATCGACGAGCTGCCACCGGGCCGCACACCCATCGTCACCAAAGTGTTTGCCGACGACAAACGGGCGCAAGTGGTGCAGCGCATCAAACAAGAAGTGGCGCTGGGCCGCCAGGTGTATTGGGTGTGCCCGTTGGTGGAGGAAAGTGAACACCTCGATCTGCAGAACGCCACCGCCACGCATGCTGAATTGACTGCGGAACTGGCCTCGGAACCCGCTGCCGCAGAGAGTGAAACACACACCGCCACCGCCACTGTGGGCCTGCTGCACGGCCGCATGGCCGCCGCAGAAAAAGCAGCCGTGATGCAGCTGTTCACGAGCGGCGTGATGAAGCTGCTGGTGGCCACCACCGTCATCGAAGTGGGTGTGGACGTGCCCAACGCCAGCCTGATGGTGATTGAACATGCCGAAAGGTTTGGCCTGGCGCAGCTGCACCAGCTGCGCGGCCGGGTGGGCCGTGGCGCGGTGGCCAGCGTCTGTGTGCTGCTTTACACCGGCCCGCTGTCACGCACCGGCAAAGACCGGCTGAAAGCGATGGCACAGACGAATGACGGCTTCGAGATTGCGCGGCGCGACCTGGAAATTCGTGGCCCCGGTGAATTCATGGGCGCGCGCCAAAGTGGCGACGCGCTGCTGCGCTTTGCCGACCTGCAAGCCGATGGCGGCCTGCTGCAACTGGCGCGCAAGCTGGCGCCACAGTTGCTGCAAGTCCACCCTGAAGCCGCGCGTGCACACGCTGCGCGCTGGCTGGACAGCCGGATGGACTACTTGAAAGCTTGATGCAGAGACCGCGCCGAGCGGCGCGTTCGGCGCGCACGGCATCAGGTGGCGGAGGGTTTGGCCCAGGCACGGCGCATGCGCGCCAGCTCATGTATCACCTCGGGCGGGCAAGCGCTGACCAGCAGTTCACGCACCCGCAAACCCGCCTGCAAGTCCAGCGACGAACCGAGATAACCCTCATTGGCGACAGGCGCCGGCAGGCGCGGGGCGTAAGGGTCGATCGGTGAGCTGGTGGTTTTCATGCTGCTTCAGAAGTTCTTCGCTGGCTCTGGCCACCGCTTCAGTGGGGCCGCTGTGGGATTTGCATCCGAAGTAAGTAAATGTTGCCGCTTCAGCGGCCTTTTGAGCATCCCGTGCACAGGGGGTCGGTAAGCTGCAATGACCGTCGAGATGAGGGGTGCGTCACGTTTGTCGCGGTTGCAAAAGGCGGAATTGATTTCCCACTCACTTGGTCAGGCAGCCTACGCAACCGGTTTGCAAATGGATGCAAATTCAGTGAGCGGATGTTGTGCGCAGACAGCGTGCCGAGTGTGCAGGACAGGGCCACGAACGAAACCATCCCGAAGCCCTGTGCCCCCTCATGCAAGGGGTGGCTGAAGGCCCGCAGTGGTTGCCGTTGACAGTGGCGACAATTGGCCATGACCCTTACCGAGCTTCGTTACATCGTTGCCGTGGCGCGTGAACGCCATTTCGGCCGCGCCGCATTGGCCTGCCACGTGTCGCAGCCCACGCTGAGCGTGGCCGTGAAAAAGCTGGAAGACGAGCTGGAAGTGAAGCTCTTCGAGCGTGGCAGCACCGAACTGACCGTGACGCCGCTGGGCGAGCTGATCGTGCGCCAGGCGCAGCAGGTCATCGAACAAACGGCCGCCATCAAACAAACGGCCAAAAGCGGCAAAGACCCCTTAAGCGGCCCGCTGCGGCTGGGCATCATTTACACCATCGGCCCCTATTTGCTGCCGAGCCTGGTGAAGCAGGTCATTGATCACACGCCGCAGATGCCACTGGTGCTGCAGGAAAACTTCACCGTCAAATTGCTGGACATGCTGCGCACCGGTGAACTGGACTGCGCCATCATGGCCGAGCCTTTCCCCGATTCGGGCCTGGCGGTGGCGCCGCTGTACGACGAACCCTTCATGGTGGCAGTGCCCAAAGCGCACCCGCTGGCCAAGCGCAAGGCCGTCAGCAGCGAAGAGGTGAAAGCCGAAACGATGCTGCTGCTGGGCACCGGGCACTGCTTTCGTGACCACGTGCTTGAGGTATGCCCTGAATTTGCGCGCTTTTCCAGCGCAGCCGAGGGCATACGCAAAAGCTTTGAAGGCAGCTCGCTGGAGACCATCAAACACATGGTGGCTTCGGGCATGGGCATCACGGTGGTGCCGCAGCTCAGCGTGCCGGCGCAAGCGCAACAGCACGTGGCCTATCTGAAGTTCACGCCCCCCGTGCCCACGCGGCGGGTGGTGCTGGCCTGGCGGCGCAGCTTCACGCGTTATGAAGCCATCGCCGCGCTGCGCAACGCGGTGCTGGCCTGTGAACTGAAGGGCGTGCAGCACTTGTTGGGCTGAGTTTTGTTGGGCTGAAGCTTGCTGGTCTGAAGTGCATGGCACGCGGGCATTGCTTCAAACGCCACATCCACCACAGCTGTTTATGCCCGTTGTGCACCTGACACACGGTGTGCGCGCCAGCGCCGCCAGGCGCGCGCCAGTGCCAGCGTTGCCAGCACACTGCCAGTCAGCGCCAGCGCCAGCGCCGCCAGCGAAAAGCCGCGCAGCAGCGGGTTGTTGAAGTCTTCGCCTTCGCTGTAGTCCATCACGTGCAGACGCCAGAAAAAGTCGTACAGCACCCAGGCTTCAGTGCGCACGGCCAGCAGCTCACCGCTGCGGGCGTCGATGTACAACCGGGTTTGCAGTGCGTCGTTGAAGCGGGCCTGCCACAGGTTCTTTTTTGCCCCCACTTCGCGCACCAGGCCCAGACGGCGCGGCGCCTCGGCCAGCCATTGCACACCCGCCAGTTGCCCGGGGCCGTGGTACAGCGACTGTGCAAAGCGCCCTGCCGCCGCAGCGTCGGGTGGCAGCAAAGCGCCGCTGCCGTCGGCTGCCAGCCAGGTGTCGCCGCTGGCGCTGCGCAGCCGCCAGGCCAGGCCGCGCGCGGTGACCACACTTTGCACCGACTGCGGCAGCGCCAGCGGGGCCGGGGCCAGCCCGTTTCCAAGTGCAGCACCTTGCGCTGCGGCCACCGCTTCAGCACTGCGGGTCAAGCCTTGCGACCAGCCCGCCGGCAGCGCTTGCTGCGGCATGCGCACCACGTCATGGCCCTTCACCCAGCCCTGAAACGGCAGCCAGGCAAACAACGTGCCGCCCAGCACCCAGGCCAGCACCTGCAGCGCCACGGCATAGGCCAGCCAGCGGTGCCATCGAAAAAAACGGGGGCCGGTGCGCATGGGTGGGGGTGGGCTTGGGGCGTGCCAACAGCGGTGGCGGCAACGATAGCGTCAACAGCGCCTGCGGCTCTTGTGTTGGCCCCTGTATCGGCCCGACAAAGCGCGGCCCGGCGCGCCGTGACGGCTGATCGCCATGGGTAAGCCCTGCTTCGCAAGCCGGGGGCCAGGTTGAATCATTGGCCCACGGCTGCCCCGCCGCGCGATGGCGCGCGCCGAGACCAGCGTACCCAGCACGCACCCACAACCACCACCACGCCGCAGGAGCCCCACCATGCCGTCGTTCAAACCCAGTGTCTGGGCTGCCGCCCTGACCCTCAGCCTGGCCACGTTGCCGGCCACTGCCGATGAACCCGCCGGCCTGCTGAAGCGCAGCGCCAAAACCGTGCCCGCTGCGCCCTGGCCTGCGGGTGACCAGAAGGGCATGGGCAACACCCAGGGCCCGGGCACCTGGGCCCGTTGCGCCTGGCACCTGGCGCAGCCCGGCGCGCGCGCATACGAAGTGTCGTGGGAGCGCAGCAACACGATGCCGATGTCACCGTTCAGCGCGCCCCTGGTCACCAAGCCCAAGCCGGTGGCCGGCATTCCCGGCACCGCACATGCCTTCAACGGCGAAACGTTGAACGCCGGTGCCGAGCCCGGCCAGCAAGGCACACAAATTGACGCACTGGGCCACTTCGGCGTGCTGCGCCAGCCCTGGGATGGCAAGCCGCCGTTGCCGGTGGCAGAGGTGATGTACTACGGCCGCACTCCGGCGTCTGAAGTGAAACCCAGCGACGAGTCACTGCTGCTCAAGCTGGGCATCGAACAGATACCGCCGCTCATCACCAGCGCGGTGTTGCTGGACGCCAAACGCCACCTGGGCGAAGGCAAGCCGCTGCCGGCCGGCTATGCGATCACTGCGGTACAGATACGCCAGATGTTGAAAGCACAGGGGCTTTCCAAACGCGGCATTCAGCCCGGCGACGTGGTCTACATCCACACCGGCTGGAGCGACCATTACCAAGACCCCGACGTGGACAAGAAGTACTACGCCTCGGCGCCGGGGCTGAACATCGACGCTGCGCGCTTGCTGGCCGATGCGCGTGTGGTGGCGGTGGGGCTGGATGCACCCTTCATCGACAGCGTGGCCGACGGCATGCTGGCGGGCAAGGCGGGCCCGGCCCCGGGTTCACTGCCCGGGCTGCCGTTTTCCGTGCACCACCATCTGTTGACACAGGCCGGCGTGCACCACATCGAAAACGCGCGCCTGCACGAGATGGCGCGCGACGAGGTTTACACCGCGTGCACGATGGTCCTGCCCGCGCGCGAAAAGGGCGCTGCCGGCGCGGCGGTGCGGCCGGTGGCGATCGGCGTGGGGCGCAAGGCGCGGTAATGGGCTTGTGATGCGGGCTTGTGATGCGGGCTTGTGATGCGCGCCCTTGGTGCCGGCTGCGGGCGGCAGCAGCGCCCGGGGCCAGCCTGAATCGCCCAAAGGCGCCCGCGGTGGCCCACCCCCTTGGCCGCGATAATCGCGGCCCTTCCCCCAGCACCCCGCCCGCGCCGCGCAGCTTGCGCCGTGCCGGCCCGCACCATGTCCACAGCCCTCGCCCACCAGGTGCGCCGCCGCCGCACCTTTGCCATCATCTCCCACCCCGACGCCGGCAAAACCACGCTGACTGAAAAGCTGCTGCTCTTCAGCGGCGCCATCCAGATTGCCGGCAGCGTGAAGGCGCGCAAGGCGACGCGGCACGCCACGTCGGACTGGATGGAAATCGAAAAGCAGCGTGGCATCTCGGTCGCCTCCAGCGTCATGCAGATGGAATACCGCGACTGCGTGATCAACCTGCTGGACACCCCCGGCCACCAGGACTTCAGCGAAGACACCTACCGCGTGCTGACGGCCGTCGATGCAGCGCTGATGGTGATCGACGCCGCCAACGGCGTGGAACCGCAAACGCGCCGCCTGCTGCAGGTTTGCCGCGCACGCAACACGCCCATCCTGACCTTCGTCAACAAGATGGACCGCGAGGTGAAAGACCCGCTGGTGCTGATGGACGAGATCGAGCGTGAACTGGGCATGGAAGTGGTGCCTTTCACCTGGCCTGTAGGCATGGGCAAGGCTTTCCACGGTGTGATGGACCTGCGCGAAAAACAGATGCGCGTGTTCAGCGGCGGGGAAGACAGGATCAGTGGAAAGAGCGGTGCTGCGGACGAAATTCTGCAAGGCCTGCAGAACCCCGCCTACGCCGAACGCTTTGGCATGCAGTACGAACAGGCCCGGGGCGAAATTGAACTGCTCACCGACGCCGCGCCGCCTTTCAGCACAACCGACTTTCTGGCCGGCCGGCAAACGCCGATGTTCTTCGGCAGCGCAGTGAACAACTTCGGCGTGCAAGAGGTGCTGGACGCGCTGGTGGACCTGGCGCCGCCGCCGGGCCAGCGCACCGCCATCCAGCGCACGGTGCAGCCTGACGAGCCGAAGTTCACCGGTGTGGTGTTCAAGATCCAGGCCAACATGGACCCGGCGCACCGCGACCGCATCGCGTTTTTGCGCGTGGCCAGCGGGCACTTCGAACGCGGCATGCGGCTGAAGGTGGTGCGCAGCGGCAAAGAGCTGCGGCCGAACACGGTGGTCAGCTTCCTGAGCCAGCGCCGCGAACTGCTGGACGAGGCTTTTGCCGGCGACATCATCGGCATCCCGAACCATGGCGTTTTGCAGTTGGGCGACACCATCACCGAAGGCGAGAGCCTGCAGTTCACCGGCCTGCCCTTCTTCGCGCCGGAAATGTTTCGCGCCGTGGAAGTGGCCGACCCATTGAAAACCAAACAGCTGCGCGCCGGCCTCACGCAGCTGGGTGAAGAAGGCGCCATCCAGGTTTTTCGCCCGGTGTCTGGCGGCGTTTTGCTGTTAGGCGCCGTGGGCCAGCTGCAGTTTGAAGTGGTGGCGCACCGGCTGGAACATGAATACAGCTGCAAGGCGCGCATCATGCCGGCGCGTTACAACGTGGCACGCTGGGTGACCTGTGAACTGCCCGAAGGAGCAGCGGCCAGTGAACGCGAGCTGCAGCGTTTCATCGACGGCAACAGCCACCGCGTGGCACTGGACGCGGTGGACGCACCCACCGTGCTGCTGGAATACGCCGGTGAACTGCGCGCCATGCAAGAGAACTGGCCGAAGATCAAATTTCACGCGCTGCGTGAACACGCGGGGCTCATGTTTCAGAAGCAGTTGGCGGGGTAGGCGGCCGCGCCTTGAAGGGTTGAGAAAGCCTATCGTTTGCGGTCAGATCCCTGGCTTTACAATTTCAGCTTCAAAAGCTGAAACAGCAAAAACATGTTCCAACGCACCGCCCACACGCGCCTGCTGCGGCTGCTGAAAGGGTTTCCGGTGGTGGTGATCACCGGGCCTCGGCAGTCGGGCAAGACCACGCTTGCGCGCAGCGCCTTGTCGGGCCGCGCCTACGTGTCGCTGGAAGACCCCGACATGCGGCAGCAGGTGGCGACCGACCCGCGCGGGTTCTTGGCCGCCCACCCGGCGGGGCTGGTGCTGGACGAAGCGCAGCGGGTGCCCGAACTGCTGTCCTACCTTCAAACTGCAGTAGACAACGACCGCCGACCGGGCCGCTATGTGGTCACCGGTTCGCAGAACCTGCTGTTGTCGCAGGCCGTCAGCCAAAGCCTGGCCGGGCGGGCTGGTTATCTGGAACTGCTGCCGCTGTCTTACACCGAAGGCGTGTCGGTGTTCAGTGGCCTGAAACTCGATGAACTGTTGCATCGCGGCGCCTACCCGGCACTGCACACCACCGACGTCAGCCCCGCCGACTGGCATGCCAGCTACGTGGCGAGCTATCTGGAACGTGACGTGCGGCAGATCAGCCGCATCTTCGACCTGCCGCTTTTTCAACGTTTCCTGCGCATGATGGCCGCGCGCTGCGGCCAGCTGCTGAACCTGAACGCCGTGGCCAACGATTTGGGCATTGCACAGAGCACCGCACGCGACTGGCTCAGCGTGCTGGAAATCAGCTATGTGGCCTTTCGGCTGCCGCCCTTTCACACCAACTTTGGCAAGCGGCTCGTCAAAACGCCGAAGCTGTATTTTTATGACACCGGTCTTGCCGCCTGGCTGCTGGGCATCCGCAGTGCCACCGCCATGAACACGCACCCCATGCGCGGTGCCTTGTTTGAAAACCTGTGCATCGTGGACTACATCAAACACCTGCGCCACAGCGGCGCCGGTGCCACGCCCTATTTCTGGCGCGACAACATCGGCAACGAGGTGGACCTGCTGATCGAACAAAACGGCGTGTTGCAGCCGGTGGAATTCAAGTCGGGGGCCACGTTTCAGATGGAATGGCTGCGCAGTCTGCACACCTGGCAGAAACATGCAGCCCAGGCACAGCAAGCCGAGCCGCTGCTCGTCAGCGCCGCGCCCGGCAACCGGCACCTGCACGGCGTGGGCACGGTGCACTGGCGCAGTGCGCTGGGTGCGCTGGCTGCACCCACGCGCTGCATGCCTGTTGCGCACGGGTGAAACCTCGGCTGGCCGTCGAGACTGCAAGTGCATTGCCAGTGCAAGCCGGTGGCCGCCGCATGTCGCAATTGCGCCCGCGCTGCCGATAATCAGCGCCGTGAATGACCCCACCGCCGCATTCAAGCCGTCGCGACTGTCGCTGTACCTCGACCTCATCCGCTGGAGCCGCCCTGCCGGCTGGCTGCTGTTGCTGTGGCCCACGCTCAGCGCGCTGTGGATTGCCTCTGACGGCTGGCCCGGCTGGCACTTGCTGTTGGTGTTTGTGGCCGGCACGGTGCTGATGCGCAGTGCCGGCTGCTGCTTCAACGACGTGGCCGACCGCAACTTCGACAAACACGTGCAGCGCACCGCCCTGCGGCCGGTGACGCGCGGCGCGGTGTCGGTGCAAGAGGCGCTGCTGCTCGGCGCGGCACTCGCGCTGCTGGCCTTTGGCCTGGTGCTGAGCACCAGCGCGCCGGCCATACTGCTCAGCTTCGCGGCGCTGGCGGTGACCTTGCTCTACCCCTATGCCAAGCGAGTGCTCAGCATGCCGCAGGCAGTGTTGGGCGTGGCTTTCAGTTTTGGCATACCGATGGCCTTTGCGGCCGCGCAGGGCGGCACCGAATGGAGCTTGGTCGCCATCAACGCCGCCGTGCCGCCGCAAGCCTGGTGGCTGCTGGTGGGCAACTTGTTCTGGGTGCTGGCCTACGACACCGAATACGCCATGGTCGACCGTGATGACGATTTGAAAATCGGCATGAAAACCAGCGCCATCACGCTCGGCAACTGGGACGTGCCGGCCGTGATGCTGTTTTATGCGCTGTACCTGGTCAGCTGGGCGTTGCTGGGCCGGTCGCTCGGGCTGGGCGGCATCCATGTGCTGGGCATCGCGGCGGCGGCCTTGCAGGCGCTGTGGCATTTCACGCTGATCCGCCGGCGCCAGCGTGCGGGCTGCTTCCAGGCGTTTCGCTTGAACCACTGGCTCGGTTTTGCGGTTTTTGCCGGCGTTGCACTCGACCTGGCCCGGCGCTGATCGGCTGTTGAACCCATGCAGGGCATGGGCGTTGTCACCTTCCGTTTGCCCAGCGCACTGGGGCGCCCATGTTGAAATTTCGCCCGCGCTTCAAAACCCTGCTGATCGCACCTTATTTGCTGGTCATCCTGAGCACGGTGGCCATCATCGGCGCACTGTCATACCGCGCCGGCAGCAACACCGTGGACAACCTCTCGGGGCAGTTGCTGAAAGAAACCGTGCACCGCATCGCACAAGCTGTGGAGCGCCACGTTTCGGGCTCGGCAGCGGTGCTGGAATCGGCCTTCCCGCTGGGGGTGGCGGCACCCACCACGCTGCAAGGCAACCTGGACGGTTTGCGCACCCGTTTCTGGCTCGCCACCTCGGTGCACCGCGACCCCAACAACTACGCCTATTACGGCGACCGCGAGGGCCGGTTTTTTGGCCTCTGGCGCTTTTCTGAGACCGAAGCCGAACTGCGGTTGCGCGTTGCAGGCATCGGTGCGCGCGTGATCTACCGCTTCACCGGCATCAGCGGCGCACTGGGCCAACCCAGTGTGGAAGAGCGGGTGTTCGACCCGCGTGAAAGGCCCTGGTTCCGCGCCGCGCAAGGCAGCGCCGCGCCGACCTGGACCTCGATCTACATCGACTTCAAAACGGCTGAACTGGTGGCCACGCGGGTGCGGCGTGTCAACACCGCAAGCGGCGACTTTGCAGGCGTGGTGGCCACCGACCTGTCACTGCAGCGCGTGAGTGCTTTTCTCAAGCGTTTGAGCCTCAGCCAAAACGGCCTCGCGATGGTGGTGGAAAACGACGGCCAGCTGATCGGCGTTTCGCGCGGTCCGCACCTGCGCATGGTGGACGGCAAAAACCTGCGCCTGAACGCCGCCGACAGCGACGACCCGATGGTGGTGGCCACCTACAAGGCCGTGGCGGCCATGTCCCCCGGTGCGCACAAACTGGAGCCCAGCGCGGCGGTTTTCAAGGGCCCTGATGGTGGCCTGGTGCAAGTGGGTTATGCCCAGCTGCGCGACGAAGCGGGGCTGAACTGGTTGATCATGGTGGCGGTGCCCCGGCAAGATTTTTTGCAGGATGTGCAGGGCATCTTTCGCGACGCAGCCGGCCTGGGGCTGTTGTCGGCATTGGGCGTGGCGCTCATCGGCCTGGCGGTGATGGGGGTGCTGACGCGTGAACTGGGTGTGCTGGCGGCCGCCGTGAAGCGGGTGTCTGAAGGTGACATGGCGACACCGCTGACCAGCGACCGCAACGACGAACTGGGCGCGCTGGCGCGCAGCTTTGGCGACATGCAGCGGCGGCTGCTGACCGACACGCTGACGGGCCTGTCCAACCGCGAGGCCATCGTGCGTCGCATTGAAGAGCGCGTGCTGCAGCACCGCCGCCGCGGCGACGCCCGGCCTTTTGCCGTGATCTTCATCGACCTCAACGCCTTCAAACAGGTGAACGACCGCTTTGGCCACGACGTGGGCGACGCGGTGCTGCGCGAGATGGCGCTGCGCCTGCTGCAGACGGTGCGTTTAGACGACATGGTGGCGCGTTTTGCCGGCGACGAATTTGTGGTGCTGCTGGAATCGGTGAGCAACCGTACCGACGCAGATTCGGCGCGCGCCCATATCGACCAAGCGCTGCGCGTTCCGCTGGCCGCCCTGGCCGAGCACGACCCTGGTGAAGCGGGCGGTGGCGCCTGCGGTTTGGCGTTGTTCCCGGAAGATGGCCGTGATGTGCAGACGCTTTTGAAAGCGGCCGACGACGACATGTACAGCCGCAAGCCGAGGGCCTGAAGCCGGCCCACGCGGGGTTTTCACGCCGCAAGCCGGCGCACCTTTTGTTCAGCCACCTGCGGCAGCCACTGCTGAATGGGCCCCAGCCCGGGCAGCTGCAGTTGCGGCGCAATTTCATGCAGGGGCCAAAGCACAAAGCGCCGCAGGTGCAAACGCGGGTGCGGCAGCGTCAGCTGCGGCGTCTGGCACACCGTGGTGCCGTGCAGCAGCAGGTCCAGGTCCAGCGTGCGGGGCGCGTTCGGGTAGGGCCGCTGGCGACCAGCGTCGGTTTCGATCTGCTGCAGCGCCAGCAGCAGTTGCAGCGCTGGCAAGCCGGTGCGCAGCAACGCCACCGCGTTGAGGTATTCAGGCCCCTCGGCGGCCACTGGCGCCGACGTGTACAGGCTGGAACGCGCCACCAGCTGCGTGCCCGGCAGCGCCGCCAGCGCCTGCCAGGCGCCGCCGATGGCCGCCGCAGCGTCGCCCAGGTTGGCGCCCAGGCCGATGTAGGCGTCAAACGCAACTGGCGGCGTGTCGGGGTTCATCGGGGGTTTTGCACAGGGGGTCAGTGGGGCTGCGGTGGCGACAGTACAGTGTGCCCATGCTACCCACCACCCCGGTTGCCAAAGCCCTTGAGCCGCCCCTGCATTGGCAAGCCGGCCGCTACCGCCTGAACCTGCACCAGGCGCTGGTGATGGGCATTGTCAACGTGACACCCGATTCGTTTTCAGACGGTGGCCAGCACTTCGATGAACGCACGGCGCGGCAGCGCTGCGAACGGCTGGTGGCCGAGGGTGCACAGCTGCTCGACATCGGCGGCGAGTCCACCCGCCCCGGCGCGGCGCCGGTGCCGGCGGCTGAAGAACTGCGGCGGTTGCTGCCCGTGGTGCGCGCCGCTGTCACCCTGGGCGTGCCGGTGTCGGTGGACACCAGCAAAGCCGAGGTGATGCAAGCGGTGCTGCAAGCCGGCGCCGACATCATCAACGACGTGAACGCGCTGCGCGCGCCGCAGGCGCTGCAGGTCTGCGCTGCGCACAGCACTGCAGGCCTGTGCCTGATGCACATGCCCGGCACGCCGGCCACGATGCAGGCGCTGGCGGTGTATGACGACGTCACGCAGCAGGTGCTGGAATTCTTGAGCAAACAAATGCAGCGTGTGCTGCAGGCCGGCGTGGCGGCTGAACGGGTGGTGCTGGACCCGGGTTACGGGTTCGGCAAAACGCTCGATCAGAACTGCGAGCTGCTCGCCCGCCAGCGGCTGCTGCTGGCACTGGGCCGCCCGCTGCTGGTGGGCTGGTCACGCAAAAGCATGCTGGGCACACTGACGGGCGGCAAGCCCGCGCATGAACGGCTGGCCGCCAGCGTGGCGGCTGCGCTGGCGCTGGCCGAGGCGGGGGCGCATGTGATCCGTGTGCACGACGTGGCGGCCACGGTGGACGCGCTGAAGGTGTGGCGGCGTCTGCGCCAGCCGGTTGTGCCGGCTGCGGCCCCAACGCTCAGCAGCCCACCACCTTGAATTCCACCCGCCGGTCGAGCACGTCGCTATTGTCGTCGCGCCCGGTGCCGATCATCGTTTGGCGCGAACCCTGGCCGCTGGCGATCAAACGTTTGGCCAGTGGCGGCGCCCGCTGGCTCAGTTGCTTTTTCAATTCCTCCGCGCGCAGCAGCGAAAGCCGCTCGTTCACGGGCTCGGGCCCGCTGGCGCTGGTGTGGCCCACCAGTTCAAAACAGCTCGCACGTTTGGCACTGATTTTGGCAATCTCCTGCAGCCACATCGGGTAAGCCGAGGGGCCCGATTTGGGGTCGGACCACAACGCGGCGGTGCCGGGGCGGAACAGGAATTTCGTGCC
>JAYUPP010000554.1:0-5870 GCA_043760045.1 Betaproteobacteria bacterium | reverse complement strand
GGTCGCCGCGCAGTTGCTGGCGCAACTGGGCCGCGCCCACACCGCGCTGCTGCGCCACGGCGTCCACCAGTTGCAGCGCCGACATGCGCGGCGCCAAGGTCTGCAAGGTGGCCAGCTCGGCTTGTTTTTGGGTGGCACCCGCTTTCATGAACGGGTGGCGCCCGGTGAGCAGCAGGTACAGCAGCACACCCAGCGCGTAGACATCGGTGGCCATGGTCACCGGCTGGCCCAGCCACTGTTCGGGGGCGGCATAACCCGGTGTCAGCATGGCGTTGGCGCGCAGCGTCACGGTGGCGTCCAGCGGCTCGTCGCTCAGCAGCTTGGCAATGCCGAAGTCGAGCAGCTTGACCTGGCCATCGACACTGAGCAGCACGTTGGCCGGCTTGATATCGCGGTGCACCACCAGGTGCTGGTGCGCGTGTTGCACGGCGTCCACGAGCGTGATGAAAAGCTGCACACGCTGGCGCACCGTGAGTTTGCGTTTGTCAAAACCCTCGTCGATGCGCAGGCCCTGAACCAGTTCCAGCACCAGAAATGGCTGGCCCCAGGGGCTGACGCCGGTTTCGATCAGGCGCGCGATGTTCGGGTGGCGCAGCACCGCCAGCGTCTGGCATTCACGCTAGAACCGTTCACGCTGCAGCGGGTTGACGACAAACTGGCCCAGCAGCTTGACGGCCACTTGATGCTGCTGCACTCCGTTGTCGCGCAGGCCCAGCCACACCTGGCCCATGCCACCGTCGGCGATGGGTTGCAGCAAGGTGGTGGTTCCGAGCTTGCGCCCGGCCAGGTTTTCATGGGCCGCGCCGGGCGCCACCGCCTGCTCCAGAAAAGCCTCGTCACCGGCAAGCTGCATCTGCTGCAAAAAAGCCTGCAACAGGTCAGCAAGCCCGGGGTCGGTGGCGCGGATTTCAGCGTCGACGGCGGCCACACCTTCGGGCCCGGCGTCGAGCGCCCGGTCCACACAAGGTGCCAGCTCGGGCCAGCGGTGCACAAGCACGGCGCCAACCCGCTTTCAGTGCGCCGCGCCAGCAACGGGTTTGCCCACCGTGGGCAAGGTGCCGCCGCGCAGACTTGAATGCAGAAACCCGCGCGCCTTGACCCAGTGACGCTGCACGTTGCGTTCGGTTTCGCCCAGCAGCGCCGCAATCTCGGCAAAACCCAGGCCACAAAAAAAGTGCAGCACCACCACCTTGGCCAGCCGCGGGTCGGCCACCGCCAATTCGTCCAGCGCTTCGTGCACCGCCTCTACATCCACACCCGGGGCTTCGGCGATGGCGGCCTGGGTGTCGAGCTGCGTGATGTGCACGTCACCACCGCGTTTTTGGCTTTTGCGGCGGCGCACATGGTCGATGACGAGGCCGCGCATGACTTGCATCACATAACCCAAAAAGCGGGCCTGGTCGGGAAAGTCAGCCTTGGCCTTGGCCAGCACGACCCTGATGAAGGCCTCGTGCACCACCGTGGTGGCGCTCAGCGACACACCACCGCCGTGTTTCCACAGCGCATGCCGGGCCAGGCGGCGCAGCTCGGCGTGCAGGCCCTGAAACAGCGCCGAGGCGTTGCTGTGCGCTGCTGCGGCCACCACGGCCGGTGCCTCCGTTGCCACGGGTTCTGCCCCTTCCTGGGGCAGGGTCGAATTAGCCATCTGTTACCTCCTGGTGCTTGCCCAGCGCTGCGGCGGGTTTCTTGCTGCAACAGCGAAAAACAGAATCAAAACCCGACATCGGCTGTAAAACTCTATTGCCGATCGGCTGCCGACTGCGGGCCCTGCATTAACCTGCAGAGCAGGATGCCGGTCAATGTCACTGTTGACATGCCCAACTGTCAAAAAACCCCCCGACCACTCAGCCCATCCACGGGTACACCACCATGACCGACCTGTCAGCCGAATTCAAAGCCCTGGCCACTTACCGCCCGCTGCACAAGGTGCGCTTCGTCACCGCTGCCAGCCTGTTTGATGGCCACGACGCGGCCATCAACATCATGCGGCGCATCCTGCAGGGCATGGGCGCCGAGGTCGTCCACCTGGGCCACAACCGCAGCGTGGAAGAAGTGGTGACGGCCGCGCTGCAAGAAGACGTGCAGGGCATTGCCATCAGCAGCTACCAGGGCGGCCACGTCGAATATTTCAAGTACATGGTGGACCTGCTGAAGAGCCGTGGTGGCGCCCACGTGCAGGTGTTTGGTGGCGGCGGCGGCGTCATCGTGCCGGCTGAAATACGCGAGCTGCAGGCTTACGGCGTGACGCGCATCTACAGCCCCGAAGACGGCCAGCGCATGGGCCTGGCGGGCATGATCGGCGAGATGGTGATGCGCTGCGACCAGGACTTGTCGCAGCATGCCCCTGCCGATGCTGCACCGTTGCAGGGTCATACCGACGCCGCCTGGCGCGCCTTGGCGCAAGCCATCACGGCGCTGGAAAACGGCAGCGCCACGCCGCAGCTGAAAACCAGCCTGGCCGCTGCAGCAGCCGGCCGGCCGATACCGGTGCTGGGCATCACCGGCACCGGCGGTGCCGGCAAAAGCAGCCTCACCGATGAACTGATACGCCGCATCCGGCTGGACCAGGGTGATGCACTGCGGTTGGCCGTTATCAGCATCGACCCCAGCCGGCGCAAAAGTGGCGGCGCGCTGCTGGGCGACCGTATACGGATGAACGCGATTGGGCCGTGGCAAGGCGGCGCCCGTGTGTTTATGCGCAGCCTGGCCACACGCAATGCATCGGCAACCGGCGGCAGTGAAATCAGCCAGGCCCTGCCTGACGTGCTGACGGCCTGCAAAGCCGCAGGCTTCGACCTCATCATCGTCGAGACCTCGGGCATCGGCCAGGGCGACGCGGCCATCGTGCCGCTGGTGGACGTGGCTATGTACGTGATGACACCCGAATTCGGCGCCGCCAGCCAGCTGGAGAAGATCGACATGCTCGACTTCGCCGAATTTGTGGCCATCAACAAGTTCGACCGCAAAGGCGCCGCCGACGCGCTGCGCGACGTGGCCAAACAGGTGCAGCGCAACCAAGAGGCCTGGGGCACGTCACCCGATGAGATGCCGGTGTTTGGCACCATGGCCAGCCGCTTCAACGACGACGGCGTGACCGCCCTTTACCAAGCGCTGCTGCCGAGGTTGGCGGCGCTGGGGCTGCCCGTTTCGAAAGACATGAACGGCCGGTTGCCACAAGCCAAAACCCGCCACAGCACACACCAGGTGCCCATCGTGCCGGGTGCACGGGTGCGCTATCTGGCCGACATCACAGACTGTGTGCGCGGCTACAAACAGCGTGTGCAACAGCAGACCACGCTGGCACGCGAAATTCAACAGCTGCGCGCCGCCGCCGCGATGCTGACGGTGGGCAAACCAGACAAGCCGCGCGCCGCCGAAGCCACGCTCAACCTGGCCGAGCAACGCGAAGCGCGCCAAGACCCTGCGGCAGCCAAGCTGCTGGCGCAATGGCCCGACATGAAAGCCGCCTACGCCGGCGACGAATATGTGGTGAAGATACGCGACAAGGAAATTCGCACCGCGCTGACGCACACCACGCTGTCGGGCAACAAGATCCGCAAGGTGTCTTTGCCCACTTACGAATGCCACGGCGAACGGCTGAAGTGGCTGATGCTGGACAACGTGCCGGGCAGCTTCCCTTACACCGCTGGCACTTTTGCATTCAAGCGAGAGGGCGAAGACCCGACGCGCATGTTTGCCGGCGAAGGTGATGCGTTCAGAACCAACCGGCGCTTCAAGATGGTGAGCGAAGGATTGCCGGCCAAACGTTTGAGCACCGCCTTCGACAGCGTCACGCTGTATGGCAACAACCCCGACTTGCGGCCCGACATTTACGGCAAGGTGGGCAACAGCGGTGTCAGCATCGCCACGCTGGACGACTTGAAGGTGCTCTATTCCGGATTTGAATTGACGCACCCCGCCACCAGCGTCAGCATGACCATCAACGGCCCCGCGCCCAGCATTCTGGCGATGTTCATGAACACCGCCATCGACCAGAACATCGAAAAGTTCAAGGCCGACAACCACCGCGAAGCCACTGCCGACGAAACGCAGAAAATCCGCGCCTGGACGCTGGCCAATGTGCGCGGCACGGTGCAGGCCGACATCCTGAAAGAAGACCAGGGCCAGAACACCTGCATCTTCAGCACCGAGTTTTCACTGAAGGTGATGGGCGACATCGCCGAGTATTTTGTGCACCACGACGTGCGCAATTTCTATTCCGTGTCGATCAGCGGTTATCACATTGCCGAGGCCGGTGCGAATCCGATCAGCCAACTGGCCTTCACGCTGAGCAATGGCTTTACGTTTGTCGAGGCCTACCTGGCCAGAGGTATGCACATTGACGACTTCGCGCCCAACCTGAGCTTTTTCTTCAGCAATGGCATGGACCCTGAATACACGGTGTTAGGCCGTGTCGCGCGCCGCATCTGGGCGGTGGCGATGCGCGACCGTTACGGCGCCAACGAACGCAGCCAGAAGCTGAAATACCACGTGCAAACCAGCGGCCGCAGCCTGCATGCGCAAGAGATCCAGTTCAACGACATCCGCACCACGCTGCAAGCGCTGATTGCTGTTTACGACAACTGCAATTCGCTGCACACGAATGCTTTTGATGAAGCCATCACCACACCCACCGAAGACAGCGTGCGTCGCGCGATGGCCATCCAGATGATCATCAACCGCGAATGGGGTTTGGCAAAGAACGAAAACCCCAACCAGGGCGCTTTTGTGATCGACGAAATCACCGAACTGGTGGAAGAAGCGGTGCTCTTGGAATTCGAAAAAATTACTGAACGCGGCGGCGTCCTGGGCGCGATGGAAACCGGTTATCAGCGCAGCAAGATCCAGGAAGAAAGCATGCATTACGAGATGCTGAAACACACCGGCGAGTACCCCATCATCGGCGTCAACACCTTCCGCAGCCCGCATGCAGATATGGCGCCCCAGCAAATCGAACTGGCGCGCAGCACCGAAGCAGAAAAGCAGTCGCAGCTGGCGCGCCTGAACGACTTCCACACGCGTCACGCCGCCGTCGCACCCGCGATGCTGCAGCGCCTGCAGCAAACCGTGATAGACAACGGCAACGTGTTTGAAGTGCTGATGGAGGCTGTGCGCTGCTGCAGCCTGGGGCAGATCACGAATGCGCTGTTTGAAGTGGGGGGGCAGTACCGGCGGAGTATGTGAACGCGAACTGCCGTTGCGGCGTGCTCGCGCGGCCGCACCGAACTCAGATCACCGACAACTGAATCGACGCCAGAAAGTCCTGTTGCACCCGATCAGCCAGTGCGGCATTGCCAATCGACAGCTGCGCCCATGCGGGCGTGGCTGGTCAACTGCAGTACGGTCAGCACACCATCGCCTGGGCGGTGTGCCACCAATTGATCGAAGTACCGACCAGCCACGGCCGCGCCATCATGCGCGGCCAGCCACAGGCCATGCTCGGTCTACCATCGCACGTCCTGCGCCAGTGGTTCAGCCGCCATCTGCAGCGCCTTGCGTGAACGCTGCAAATCATGGTGTTGTCCGCCAGCCGTTGCCAAATCTGCCCGCTGGCGCCACAGGGTGGCCTCACCCAGGGCATCCAGTCCGCGGAGCGAAATGCCAGCGGCCAGCTTCAAGGCCGTCCAATCACCAGCGGCGGAATGCTGTCAGCGTGCGAGTTGCATCAGCGGCATTGGCCGGCCTGCCATTAGCGCGTCGTAATGTCGGCGCAAACTGGCCAATACTCGCTGATCCTTATCAAGGTGTGCGCCGCACACCTGCTGAGCCCAGTTCAGCGCCTCATTCGCGGCTGGTGCGTCGCCCAGCTCAATCAGGACCGTCGTCAAGCCGGTGGCAATGATTGGATCGCGAGGAAAACGCTGCTGTGC
>JAYUPP010000553.1:0-5881 GCA_043760045.1 Betaproteobacteria bacterium | reverse complement strand
CCAAGGCGCGCGTGCTGATGCTGACCGTCAGCGAAGACCAGCGCGACCTGGCCGCCGCGCTGCGGGCCGGTGCCCAGGGCTACCTGCTGAAAACGGTGGACTGCGACGGCCTGGCCCAGGCCCTGCTTCGCACCATGGCCGGCGTGGCGGTGGTCAGCCCCGAGATGACCAGCAAACTGGTGTCGGCCTTTCAGGCCCTGCCAACCCATTCGGCTCCAACTTCACATGCCGCCAGCGCTGCTTCGACGGTTGCATCGACGTCCTGGAGGGTGGGCGCGTCGCCGTCATCCGCGCTGTCTTCCGCGCTGTCAGCCAGTGGTACCGCCAAGCCCGCCCTGGACACGCTGTCGCCGCGTGAGCGCGAAATTTTGCGCCACATCGCCCTGGGTGCCAGCAACAAAACAATCGCCAGGGCGCTGGCCATTGCCGAGACCACGGTCAAGATTCATGTACAGCACATTTTGCGCAAGCTGCAGCTGAGCTCGCGGGTGCAGGCAGCCGTTTTGGCCACGTCCAGCGCCCAGCAACTCTTGGAAGACGCCTCATTTTCATGATGCTGGGCAGAGCCCCGAATCATGGAACATTTCCACATCAAGAACTCGGGCGGGTTCGAACTCGCAACAAGAGGTCCACCACCGCGTCCCCAATGGGCTGGCCGGTGGCGTCTTCGCAATAGGTGAAGCCTGGTGAGGGGTTGACCTCAAAACAAACCCAGTCGCCCGTTGGTGTCTGGCGCAGGTCCACGCCGGCCAGCTGCAAGCCCAGACCGTGCACCAGACCCACCAGTGTTTTCGCCAAGGCCGGCGCGATGCGCATGGGCGACAGCTGAACCGGCTCGCCGCTGCGCGCGGCGTAACGGTAGTCGGTGGCCTGACAATCGATGGCCGTGGCAAAACACCGCCTGCCCACCACGTGCACACGCACATCGCGCCCCGCCACCCAACGCTGCAGTTGCACGGGGCCGTGGGCCAGGCCTTGCAACCGCAGCTGGTCCTTGATCTCCAAGGTCGACACCACACTGCGCACGCCGCTGATGGATTTGTAGACCACACGCCCGTGCAATTGCACAAAGTCCAGCGCCGCCTGGGCGTCGCTGGTGATCAAGGTGGGCGGCACGGCCAGCCCGGCGCGGGCAATCAGCTGCAATTGAAAGGGCTTGCTGTGGTTGGACAAACCGGCCGCCGGTGGGTTGATGACCACGGCCGAAGTGTTGGCCGTCAGTGTCAACAACACATCTGCCGCCGCCGCAGCCGCCTGGGCAGCAGCGCCAGGCGGTGTCGGAAGGGGCCTGAGGTAGATACCGGTCAGCTGCTGCACATCAGCGCGCAGGCCTTGACTCTCTATCCAGCCGGTGGTGATGGCGGTGCCGGTGCCGCCCAGACTCAGGTCGTGGCGCAGGTCGGCCAGTAGTGCCCTGTCGATGTGCATAACGGCTGCTTGGCGCTGCTGCAAAAGCGCCAACACATGTTCGACCGGCGCGTCGCTGCGGTCGCCCCAAACCAGGATCACAAAGCCACCGCGCGCCGCTGCGGTTGCGCCAGCAGCTGCCCCAAAGCGTGTGCCGACTCGGCGCCGGGCACCAAAGCGCTGGTCACGGTGCGCAGTTGCCAGGCAGCGTCGAAGATGAAGCTGGCCCAAGACAAACCCAGTTCGTGCATGACCCCCTGGGTCGCCCTTTGGATGCGCTCAGGTGCCGGGCCAAAAACCTGGCCGCCCACGGCGTCCAGCCGCTGGGGCAACCAACGCCGCGACAGGCCACGTCCCTGCACACAACGAAGAGTCGCCACCTTCAGGCCATGACGATGCGCTGCAGGCAGCCAGCGTTCCTGGCGCAGGGCCTGGTCGCCCAAGGCACCTTCGGCTACCGGGTTGGCTACCCGGGCTTGGGTGCTGGCCAGCACAAAGACCAAAAAGGCATGCAGTTCGCTGGCCAGGTAACTTCGGTCCTCGGCGTGCGTGGACTGCAGCTCCTGGGCATAGACGGTGCTGCGGCGAACAAAAACCCCCGTCACGTCCGCGTCCGTCAGCACTTTGCCCTGCACCACCCAGCGCCCTGCGCCTGGCAAAGTCTCAGGGGCCCGCCACAACCAGCCGGCCTGGGTCAGGTCCTGGGCGCTGCACAGCGCGGCCTGGGGCCAGTCGCGCACCAGGGCAGCGGCCACCGGATCGTGGCAGCTGCCCACCACAACAATCACGGATTCTTCTTTCCACGCGGCCTTTTGTTAACCACGCCTTCGAGCTTGATCTCCTTGCCACCGGTCAAGGAGATGGCGTGGACCGCGCGGTGGTAGGCCTCGGCTTCGCGCGACACGGCGAGCTCTTTGCGGCCATCGTTGAAGGCCCGTTTTTCTTGGCCCAGGCGCACCTGCTCGGCGCTGATGCGCGGTGGCTTGAGGGCTTCCACCACCGCTGCGGGTGGGCCCACCACCGGCCGCTCGTCGGGCGTGATGAAGCTGCGGCTGAGCTCTTCGTTGGCGCGGTCGACGTTGAGGGCCAGGCTGCTGACGTTTTTCACCCACTCGTCCTGCACCCTGTCAAAGATGTCCAGCTCAAAGCCTTCGCGGATGCGCTTGATGTCGTCGATGTCGGGCAGCCGTTTGACGTTCACGTCGCGGATCTCCTTCAGGTTTTCGAGTATCTCGGACTTCTCCTTGATTTCGAACTTCAGTTCCTTGAACCACTTGTTGGTGACCCCCACGTTGCGGCAAGCCGAGGCGATGCCGTTGGCGATGACTCGCAGGCAATAGTTGCCCAGTGGCACCGTGTTGGGCACCGTGAAATCACAGTGGTGGATGATGGTGCCGGTCTGCAGCCCCATGGTCGAAAAGGCCGAGGTCCGGCAGTAGAAAACCTGACCACCGGCTTCCAGCCGCACGATGGGGTAATTGGTGGCCTGGGTGGCGTCGTTGCCGTAATAGACACACTGCGTCAGGCCGTTGATCTGGCGGCCCGACAGGCGGTAGGTGCGCCCCCGGCGAACCGAAGAAGGGGCGCTGGTGATCGTGGGCACCCAGACCGGGTCTGCCGCACCACTGGGCGTGTAGAGTGACACCACCGCCGTACCGGCCGTGTACAAGGCCTGGCCACTGGGCAACATCAGAAAGCGACCCCAATACGGCACCTGCGCCGCCGTGGCCGCCGCTGTGACGGCGCTGATGCTGTTGGCGGCCGGGTCGTACTCAAAGAAAAACGTCGGCGCGTTGAAGGTGGCCGGCGTGGTGATGGGCCCAGCCGAAAAGAGCACATTGCCGTTGGGCAGCACCACCGCCGGCGCGTCGACCGCGCCCAAAGGCTGGCCCGCGTTGACCTGCGGAATGCTGGGGCCCTGCACCCAGCTGCCCAATTGGTTGGCAATCGGCGGCGGGGTATAGAGGGCCGTGAAACCGGTGGCCCCAATCACAAACAAACGGCCGTCGGGCAGCAGCACCGAAGCACCAATCTCAGAAATGCTGTCGACCAGAACCTGCGGCGTGACACCGGCGTTGACCCACTGGTTGGAGGCGATGAGGTACTTCTCGGCGTTGGGCGGGTTGGAGCAGTCCACCGCGTGGATGCTGCCGTCGGGCAGCAGCGACCAGCTTTCTTCACCCACCGAGTTGATCTTGTTGGCCGCTGCGGCCCAGCTGTTGCTCGCCGGGTCGTAGATGGCCGTTTGGCGGGTGCCCACCTGGCCGACAAAAAAGCGGCCGTCGGGCAGCACGCAGCCGGGTGCGTCGCCAATTCGCACCCAGCCGGCAGGCACCGGCAGCGTGGCCCAGCTGTTGCTGACCGGGTTGTACATCTCGACACCGAGCAACCAGATCAGGGCACCGGCGTCGTATTCACCGCCCACCACGATCATGCGGCCGTCGCGCAAGATGCCCGAGGCGTAATACAGCGGCGCGTGCACGCTGTTGGCCATGGTGGCCCAGGTGCCGGCCCCATAGTTGCCGCTGATGTCTGGTGTTAGCTTGTACCACCGGTTGGTGCTGACGCCTTGCGCCAAAACCGTGCCATCGGTCAGCAGCAAGCAGGTGGCGACGGCTGCGGGCGGTGGGTTGCTCAGGGTGGACCAGGTGCCTGCCATGTTGTGCTCCCCCAAAAACGCCGCCAACGGCGGCCGGGAGGGCAATTTAGGCCTGACGCGAACGCCGCACAAGGCGGGCCGACGGTTCAAGCTAGGGGTGGGTTGCCCATGGCGGGTGGGCGCGGGAACCGGCTGATGAGCAACTTTGTGCGAACGCCATCGAGTGCTCTCCATCCTGCGCGCGCAGGTCGCTGGCTGCATCCTCTATGAGCGCCGCCGCCGCTGGGGCGTCACCCAATCGTTCCATCAACAGCAAGGCCAAGCGGGCCAGCATCAGCGTTGAGCGCGTCTCACCCACTTCGGTCAAGGTCTGGCACAGCTGGGTGTAAATAGCGTCGCGTTCGATGTCGCTCAGCACAGCTCGCGTGGGTTGGTCGTTCATGCGGCACACCTTCCATCCAGCAGCTGCGACAGGGCAGCATCGGCTTCGGCCAGCAGCGTGGGCCAGGGCAGCGCCAGCCAACGGGCCAGCACGTGGCCGTCGGGGCGCAACAGGATCAGCGTGCCAGTCTGCGCACCCAAGAGTGGCCACAAGCGGCCGCTGTGGTCCCAGGCGTCGGCGCTGGTGGACTGCGTGGCTGCCACGGTTTGCACCACCAGATGCAGGCTGCGCTCTTGCCAACGCTGCGCCCAAGCCTGCAGCTCGGGCGGTGCTTGCGGGCCGAAGTTCAGGGCCACGAAGTCGCCTTGCAAGCACTGGGTCAGGTAGCTCAAGCGGCCGTCGGCCAGGGTCAAGGGGCATTCAGGCAGCACCGTGCCTGGTGCCGGCCCGGCGCTGAATTCAGCCGAACGCAACGGCCAGGCGTTGAGAGGTGAATCACCGTAGTGGATGGCGGTGGTCTGACGTGGGTTGATCAGCGATTGCAGACCCGGGTGCCGCGCGGCCAGGCCCAGCACCGCCTGACGCATCAGCTCGAAGGCAAACGACGGCGGGGCCATGAACTCGGTGCTCTTGATGCCGTGACGCAGGTTTTCATGCGCAGCGGCCACGCGCTCGTGGCTGTAGCTGTCCAGCAGCGTGGGCTGGGCCACACCACGCACCACCAGGGCCAGCTTCCAGGCCAGGTTGTCGGCGTCGTCGATGCCCGAGTTGGCGCCGCGCACGCTGAAGATCGGCAACAGGTGCGCGGCGTCCCCGGCCAGCAGCACGCGCCCGTGGCGGTAGTGCGGCAGGGTCAGCGCATTGGCTTTGTAGATGCCGGTCCAGATCGGCGACCATTCGCCGGTTTCACCCATCATGTCGAGCAGGCTTTGCACACGTGGCAACACGTTGGCGGGCAGGATCGCGGCGTCCGGATCTTCACCGTCCTGCAACTGGTAATCGATGCGCCACACGTCGCCCGGCTGCTTGTGCACCAGCACCGTCGAGCCGGGGTTGCAAGGCGGGTCGAAGTATGCCAGCCGCTCGGTCGGGCGCGTGCTTTTCAGGTGAATGTCGACGATGACATAACGCCCTTCGTAGGTGGTGCCTTGCAGCTTCAGGCCCAGCGACTCGCGCACCGTGCTGCGGCCCCCGTCCGCAGCCACCAGCCAGTCGGTGCGCAGGCGGTAGCGGCCTAACGGCGTGGCCACGTCCAGCAGCACGCCGGTTTCGTTGGCCCGCAGCCCGGTCAGCTGGCTTTGCCATCGGATGTCGATCAAGTCGGGGCGGGCTTGCGCCTGCTCCAACAGGATCTGCTCGATGCGGTACTGCGCCAGGTTGACCATCGGCGGCAACTGCTGGTTGGCATCTTGCTGCATGCTGAAGCTCAGCACCTCTTGCTGGCGGTAGAAGCTGCGGCCACCGGTCCAGGGCAGTCCGTGCTGCAGGAATCC
>JAYUPP010000552.1:0-5882 GCA_043760045.1 Betaproteobacteria bacterium | reverse complement strand
TCAGCACCGTCAATTCATGGCACAGCACTTCGATCTTGCCGCTGGTCAGGCCCGTGTTTTCGGTGCCAGCCGGGCGCGCACGCACGAGGCCCTTGACCTGCAGGCAGAACTCGTTGCGCACGCCTTCGGCGGTCTTGAACATCTCGGCGCGGTCGGGGTCGCAAACGATCTGCACCAGACCTTCGCGGTCGCGCAGGTCGATGAAGATCACGCCGCCATGGTCGCGGCGGCGGTGCACCCAACCCATCAGCACGACGCTGTGGTCGAGATAACGTTCGTTGATCAGGCCGCAGTAGTTGGTGCGCACGGCGGCGCTGGCGGGTGGTACGACAGCGGTGGTGGTGGTGGTGGTGGTGGTGGTGGTGGTGTGGGATGGGGATAAGGTCGTCGTCATGGCTTCACTCCAAACGGATGTGCAAATTCGTCAAAGCAGTGTTGTTCAATGGGCTTCGCTCTGCAGCAGGTGCGGGGCAAGCAGCGCGGCGGCGCGCCGTTCGCGGTGCGGGTGGGTTGGCCGGCGGCCGGACCGCGCCAACCCCGTCAATTTCGCGGCGCTGCGGCCAGTGGCGGGCCGGCGGCATCGGCCAGGTGTGCGGGTGCGACCACGCCCATCGAGATGACGTACTTCAAGGCCTCGTCCACGCTCATGTTCAGCGGCACCACGTCGGTGCGCGCCATGATCAGGAAAAAGCCCGACGTGGGGTTGGGTGTGGTGGGCACATACACACTGACATGTTCACCCGGCAACTGCGCGGCCACTTCACCGCTGGGTCTGCCGGTGACGAAAGCAATCGTCCACGAGCCCTGCCGCGGGTACTGCACCAGCACGGCTTCACGAAAGGCGTTGCCGCTGCTGGAAAACAGCGTGTCAGAGACCTGCTTGACCGAGCTGTAGATGCTTTTGACAATGGGAATCTTGCCCAGGATGCGGTCACCCTGGCGCAGCCACCACTGGCCAAAGATGTTGGCCGCAAAAACACCCGTCAGCAGCAGGCCCACCAGCATGGCCACCACGCCCAGGCCCGGCACATGGCGCCACTGTTCGATGCTGGCGTGTGCGCCCTGCGGCAGGATGGCCTGGGTGGCCGACAACACAGCCTCAAACACACCATGCATGGCACCCAGCAACCAGCCCAACACCCAGATGGTGATGGCCAGTGGCAGCCAAACAAGCAGGCCGGCAACCAGATATTTTTTCACGGCGAACGCTCAGCTGCCCTGCGCCGGGGTGGGCTTGGCACCGGGTTTGGAGCTGCTTTTGGAACTGCTTGTGGAACTGCTTGTGGAGCTGCTTTTGGAACTGTCCGCAGGCGCAGCGGCCGGCGCGGCGGCCGATTTGCTGCCCGAACCAGCAGCAGAACCTGCAGCAGAACCCGATGACGGGCTGGCCGATGACGCGGCAGGTGTTGCCACCGGCGCGCCGCCCTCAGATGCCGCCGCCGCCCCGCCTTCAGGCTTGCCTGCGTCAGCCGATTTTTCAGCCCCTTCGGCCGCCGGCTTGGCGCCGGTGTTGCCACTGCGGAAGTCGGTCACGTACCACCCTGAACCCTTGAGCTGAAATCCGGCCGCCGTGACCTGTTTTTCATAGCTGCTGGCACCACAAGCCGGGCACACCGTCAAGAGCGCATCCGACATCTTCTGCAACACGTCTTGCGCATGACCACAACGGCTGCAGCGGTAGGCGTAAATGGGCATGGCTGTAGAGGTGCGTGGATGCGTGTTCGGGGTGGCAGAGAGTGCTTTGAAGGGACAGATGAGTCCGGCCAAGCCAACCCAGCATTATAGACGGCGCCTCAAACCCGTCCGCACCGCCGCCGCCGCCGCAGTCAGCGCAGTCAGCGCATCCAGGCCCAGGTGGCCAGCAGCCCCACCACAAAGCCGACCGCCGACCAGATCAAGGTCTGCAGCAAGCGGTTGGTGCGCCGCTGCTCGGCCAGCAGCGCCAGCAACGCCGGGCTGTCGGCACCACTGCCGTGCTGGCGCAACGCCTGGTGCACCAGGCGCGGCAGTTCGGGCAGCAGCTGGGTGTAGCGCGGCGCTTCGTCGCGCAAGCGGTCGAGCAAACCGCGCCAGCCCACTTGTTCGTTCATCCAGCGCTCTAAAAAAGGCTTGCCGGTGGTCCACAAATCAAGTTCAGGGTCGAGCTGGCGGCCCAGGCCCTCAATGTTGAGCAGCGTCTTTTGCAGCAGCACGAGTTGCGGCTGGATCTGCACGTTGAAGCGGCGCGAAATTTGAAACAAGCGCAGGAGTACCTGGCCGAGCGAAATGTCTTTCAGCGGGCGGTCGAACTGGGGCTCACACACCGCGCGGATGGCGCCTTCCAGCGCGTCCACCCGCGTCTGCACCGGCACCCAGCCGCTTTCAATGTGCAGCTCGGCAACGCGTTTGTAATCGCGACGGAAAAACGCGATGAAGTTGTAGGCCAGGTACTGTTTGTCGGTTTCGGTCAGCGTGCCGATGATGCCGAAGTCGAGCGCGATATAACGGCCAAACGTAGCCGGGTCGAGACTGACCTGGATGTTGCCCGGGTGCATGTCGGCGTGGAAAAAGCCGTCGCGAAAAACCTGTGTGAAAAAGATCGTCACGCCGTCGCGTGCCAGCTTGGGCAGGTCAACGCCAGCTTCGCGCAGACGCTCGATCTGGCCGATGGGTACACCCAACATGCGCTGCATCACGATGACCCCGGGGCGGCACAGGTCCCACACCATCTCGGGCACCATCACGAGCTGCAGCGCTTCCATGTTGCGCCGCAATTGCGAGGCATTGGCGGCTTCGCGCACCAGGTCCAGCTCGTCGTGCAGGTAACCGTCGAACTCGGCCACCACTTCGCGCGGTTTCAGCCGCTTGCCGTCGGCCGACAAGCGGTCCACCCAGCGTGCAATCAGGTGCAGCAGTTTCAGGTCCTGGTCGATGACTTCCAGCATGCCCGGCCGCAGCACTTTCACCGCCACCTGCATGCCCGGCCGGGGTGCACCTTTGAGCACCGCAAAGTGCACCTGCGCAATCGACGCGCTGGCCACCGGCTCGGCGTCAAAGCTGCTGAACAGCTCTTCGATGCTGCGGCCGAATGCGCGCTCGACAAGCTGGCGACTTTGCGCCGCCGGGAACGGCGGCACGCGGTCTTGCAGTTTGGCCAGTTCGTCGGCCACCTCCAGCGGCACCAGGTCACGCCGCGTGGACAGCACCTGCCCGAACTTCACAAAAATCGGCCCCAGCCTTTCCAGGCCCTGGCGCAGACGCTCACCGCGCGGTGCGTCGAGCCGGCGGCCGATGGTGACAAGGCGCACCAGCGCGCGCACCCAGCGCTGCGGAAAGACGCTGAGCGCCACCTCGTCCAGCCCGAAGCGCAGGACGGTGACGATGATGAAAACGAGGCGGCCGAACTGCCTCATCGCGTGGGCAGGCGGCTGCCAGCAGTCTTCAAGCGGTTGCGAGATCCGTGTCGAAGGGCTCGCCGCTGCGGCCTCAAGCGCGCCATGTGCGCAGCCGCTCGCCCAGCCCCTGTGCACCGCTGACGGCCACCCGCAGGCCTGCAGCCAGCGCACCACCGAGCCGATGCAAGGGCTGCGCCAGTGCCGGCCCGAACAACCTTTCCAGGTCGGCCGCCACGTCCCAGCGCAGGTTCTGCATCAGCCAGTTCACGTCACCGGCCAAGTGGGCGTCGCCTTCCACCTGCACGGTCGGCGCCCGTTTCAACAAGCCGCCTGCCAACAGCGCGGCCGGATTGCTGGCGTCCAGGCGCAGTGTCAGGTCGGCGGAGGCCGCGGGTGATGAAGGCGCGGACGATTCGGCTTCGCCGGCCCATTCCAGCAGCCCGGCCGGTGTAACGCGCCAGTTCAGCGGCAGCGGTGGGGGCAGCAGTGCCGGCCAGTTTTCAAGCACCAGTCGCAGCCGGCGACCGGCGTGGGGCCGAAGCCGTTCTGTGGCCACCGCTTCGCTGGCCAGTATGTGGTTGACGAGCAAGGTGAGGCGCTGCGCGAGCGCCGGTGTCACCAGGGATTCAAACTGCGCTTGAAGACTGTGAAGCATTGCTCGATTGTAGGCAGCGGTGTCTGCAAGGTCGCCGCACCTGGTGCACGGCCAGCGCTGGCATATGGTCCAGAATTCAGCGTTTCCCGGCGTTTCCGTGACGCCTGGGCCGGTGGCATCTTTTTAAGCCTGCAAGCTTCTTTTCATCAGCGCGCGCCGCTGCACAACAACCCGAGCGCAACGCGCCGACCTGATGCTTCAAGAACGCGGCTACACCCGAACATTCTTCAGCGCGCCGCAATCGGTCACGTCGCTGCTGGCCGCGTTCCTGGAGCCGGGCATCACCGTTGCGGTGTTCCTGCTGGTGTCGATGTGGTTCAACGAGCCCATCGCGCGCTCTGACCTCACGCTGTGCCTGCTGATCTTTGCGTTGACCTTTCCCGGCCGCAACCGCTTTGGCGACCGGCCGCTGAATGCTGCGGTGGACATCAGCACCTCCTGGGTGTCGCTGCTGGCCATACTTCTCCTGTGCGGCTACGCCACGAAAAGCCTGCAGCTGTTTGACAGCCAGGTGCTGGTGCACTGGGCCGTCATCACACCAGTGTTGCTGTGGCTGGCCGTTTTCAACGGCCGCAGCTGCCTGCGCCACATTGCGGCGCGGCCCGAAAACCGCCGCACGGCGGTGGTGGTGGGTGCGGGCGCGCTGGGGGTCAAGGTGGCGCGAGCGTTTCAGGCGCGCGGTGATCTGGGCATGTCGTTCATGGGTTATTTTGACGACCGCATGGACGAACGGGTCGACCGCGACGCCGTCACGAAACGCCTGGGCAGTTTGTCAGCTGTGGCCGACTTCGTGCGTGAAAACGGCGTGCACGAGGTCTATGTGACGCTGCCGCTGGGCTCGCAGCCGCGCATCGTGCAGCTGCTGGAACAGGTGCAGGGCACCACCGCCAGCGTGTTTTTCGTACCCGACGTGTTCGGCATCAGCATCATCCAGGGCCGGCTGCAGGACATGAACGGCGTACCGGTGGTGGGGCTGTGCGAAACGCCGTTCACGGGCACCAACCGGCTCGTCAAGCGTCTCTCTGACGTGGTGTTGTCTGCCGTCATCCTGGTGCTGATATCGCCTTTGCTGCTGGCCCTGGCCATCGGCGTGAAGCTCAGCTCGCCGGGCCCGGTGGTCTTCAGGCAAATGCGCAACGGGCTGGACGGTGAAAAAATCATCGTCTACAAGTTCCGCTCGATGACCACACAAGACAACGGCCATGTGGTGCCGCAGGCTGTCAAGCACGACCCTCGGGTCACGGCCTTCGGCGCCTTCATCCGCCGCACGTCGCTGGACGAGCTGCCGCAGTTCATCAACGTGCTGCAGGGCCGCATGAGCATCGTCGGCCCGCGCCCGCATGCGGTCGCGCACAACGAGATGTACCGCCAGCTCATCAAGGCCTACATGGTGCGCCACAAGGTCAAACCCGGCATCACCGGCTGGGCCCAGGTGCACGGCCTGCGTGGTGAAACCGATACGGTTGAAAAGATGCAGGCTCGCGTGGAATACGACCTGGAATACCTGCGCAACTGGTCACTGGGGCTGGACCTGCAGATCATTGCGCGCACCATCAAGGTGGTCTTTTTCGACCGCAACGCTTATTGATCTATTGCGTGCGCAGCACGACGCGGAGGACCCTATGCCAATACGACACCTTTATCACTTTGCCCAGCAGCGCCACTTGCTGGTGCCATCGGTGCGCGCCGTGGCCGTGGCCGTGGCCGGCACCGTCGGGGTGGCCGGCCTGGCGCTGGCCGAGACTTCGCCTTACTACATCGGTGCCGCGCAGAGCTTCGGTCATGAATCGAACCTGCTGCGGCTGAACGACGCCGCCGCCGTGCCCGCCGGCTACAGCCGGTCTGACACCGTG
>JAYUPP010000551.1:0-5895 GCA_043760045.1 Betaproteobacteria bacterium | reverse complement strand
CCCAGCATTTCGGCTTTGTGGGTCAGGTAGTAAGGGTCGACGCCGATGCAGTGGCCGCCCACCAGGCCGGGTTTGAACTTCAGGAAGTTCCACTTCGTGCCGGCGGCTTCCAGCACCTCGCTGGTGTCGATGCCCAGCTTGTGGAAGATGATGGCCAGCTCGTTCATGAGCGCGATGTTCAGGTCGCGTTGCGTGTTCTCGATCACCTTCGCGGCTTCGGCGGCCTTGATGCTGCTGGCGCGGTGCACACCGGGCTTGATGATGCGTTCGTAGACGGCAGCCACCTGCGCCAGCGTCTCGGGGGTGTCGCCGCTGACGATCTTCAGGATCTTGGTCAGCGTGTGTTCTTTGTCGCCCGGGTTGATGCGCTCGGGGCTGTAGCCGACGAAGAAGTCTTGCTTCCATTTCATGCCGGATTCACGTTCCAGCACCGGGATGCACACCTCTTCAGTGGCGCCGGGGTAGACGGTGGATTCATAAACCACGATGGCGCCCTTTTTCATGTGCCGGCCCACGCTTTGGGACGAGCCGATGAGCGGCCTGAAATCGGGAATGTGGGCGTCGTCCACGGGTGTAGGCACGGCCACGATGATGACGTCGGCCTCGGCCAGCATCTTCGGGTCGTCGGTGTAGACGGCGTGCGTGGCGGCCTGCACTTCGGCGTCGCTCAGCTCGCGTGAAGGGTCGGTGCCGCGCTGGCAGGCCTGCACCTTGTTTTTGGCGATGTCAAAACCGATGGTTCTGATCTGTTTGCCAAATTCCACCACCAGGGGCAGCCCCACATATCCGAGTCCGATGACAGCCAGTGTCTTCATGGTTTTTTGCTTCCGGTCAAAGGTCGATTCAGCACCACGCGGACTCAGTGCGCCGCGGGTTCCAGTTTTTTCAGCGTGACACCAAAGGCGCCGAGGTGGCTGCCCACCAAACGCTTCAGCGCTGCCTCGGCATCGTCCAGGCCCTTGCTGGTGTGGTCGGCCGGTGCGTAGAAGATCAACACCGCCGAATCGTCGCCCCGCCCCATCAGGCGGTGCAGCGCCAGCAGCAGCTTGGCGCGCGCATCGCTGGCGGTGTAGGTGTCGCCGCCCAGCCAGTAGATCTGCCACACCAGCAGGCGCTGCGCTGACGGGCTGCCGGGGCTGCCGGGGCCGCGCATGAGCGTTTGTTTGAAGGCCAGTTCCTGGCCGGCGGCGCGGATGCGCTGCGTGCCGCTGCTGACCTGCGCCCACTGTGATTCTTCAACCCGCGACAGGCTGTTGTTGGACGTGACGAGCTTGTTCAAGCGGCCCTGTTCGCGGTAGTGGCCCGACCACACGGCCACGGTGGTTGCATCTGACGCAGTTGCAGTTGCAACGGCTGCGGGAGCCACATAAACACGGGTGTCGATGCTGCGCGCGCCGCTGAAAGCCGGCACCCAGTCGGTGATGCGGGCCGGGCCTGCGCGCCATTCGGTGCCCAGCTGCGCCGGCAGCTGCAGCGCTTGCAGTGCGTCGGCGCGTGGGCGCTCCAGCGACCACAGCACGGCGTGCACACTCAACATCACCGCCACGGCCGCAGCGGCGGAGGCCCACAGAACGGCCAGCAACTTGTTGACAGTGGCGGGGTCGTCGCTGGCCGATAAACCGCGGGTGAGGGCCGACGAGGCTGATGGCGGCTCATGGGGCTGCGACCAGCGCGCGCCGATCATGAACATGACGCCGATGACGAGACCAAAAAACACCCAGCCGTAGATCAGGTGGTCCACACCCACGGCCAGCTTGTTGCCCGACAGGTGCCCCAGCATGACGATCATGTAAGCGCGCAGCCAGTTGGCAACCACCGGCACCGCGATCGACACCAGCACAAACAGCAGCCGCCGTTTCCACGAGGTGTAGTTGAGATAAGCGAACAGCGTGCCGACCATGAACGAAGCGATCAGGTAGCGCACGCCGCTGCAGGCGTCCACCACCGACCAGTTGCCGGTGGGAATGACAAATTGCAGGCCTTCGCGGTAAACCGGTATGCCGCTGAGCTGCAGCGCCATGACGGTGAAGTCGGCGGTGTGCTCCATCATCACCGGCACCAGGAACAGGCCGATGGGCACCGCGAAATACAGAAACAGCAGCGGGAACAGGATGACCTGGGTGACGGCAAAACCGTACACCGTGGGCACGGTCAGGATGATCAGCGTCACCAGCGCCAGCTGGGTGGCGGCATTCACCACCGCCAGCTCGCCCACCAGCCACAGCAGGCAGGCCGCAGCCGTCAGCAGCAACATCCCGGGGTGTGAACGCACCGGCAGTTCGGCCAACGCAAACCGCTGGCGCCAGATCAACCACAGCGAGATGGGTGGCACCAGGTAGGCGTGCGCAAAAGTCTCTGAACGGTCGTAGGTGGCGATCATCTCGACCACCGTGTCGCGGAACAACAGCAGCAGGCACAGGATGACCAGCAAGCCGGGCAACAAGCGCAGGGTCGTGTTGGCGGGGCGCAGCAGAGCGGGCATGGTGGCGCTCACTGGTGCACCCTGGGGCCTGCGGCCGGTCCCGCCAAGCGGGAATTCGCCCTCGGCAAAGCCTGCGGGCTCACTGGTATACCTTTGTGCTGCGCACTCCGGTATTCGCCCTTGGGACGGCCCTGCGGGCTCATGCGCGGGCCCCCGTGGCCTGCAACAGGTAACGGTCCAGCCGCGCCATGCGCTCGGCCCAGCTGTAGGTGGAACACACAAAACGCCGCGCCGCCTGGCCCAGGGCCTCGGCCTGGTTGCGGTCAGCGAACAATCCTTCGAGCTGGGCCACAAAACCGGCTTCGTCGGCAGCCACCAGCAGGTGCTGGCCGTGCTCGGCCTGCAGCGATTCGGCACAGGCCGCAGTGGTCACCACCGGGCGGCCCATGGCCATGGCTTCCAGCGCCTTGTTGATGATGCCGCGCACGACACGCAGCGGTGCCACCACGGCTGCAGCGTGCTGCAACCAGGGCCTGACGTCGGGCACGGCGCCGGCCACGGTGACGCCCTCACCGGCCAGCGCACGCACCGCAGCGGTTGGGTTGCGGCCCACGATGTGGAAGTGCGCCTGCGGCCAGCGCTCGCGCAGCAGCGGCAGGATCTTGTCTACAAACCAGCATACGGCGTCTACGTTGGGGTGATAGTCCATGGTGCCGACAAATACGATGGGCATCTGGCCGCTAGCGTAAGGTGAAGCACGGCTTGGCAGTGCCTCGAAATAGGTGGTGTCCACGCCGTTGCCCAGCACCTCGACACGGGCTGCACTTTCAGGCGCGAGTGATCGAAACAACGCGGCTTCTCGCAGCGTGGCAAACAGCGACAGCCGCGCCTGCTGGGCGCCGCGCCTTTCTTCCTTCAGCAGGTGCTCGGCTTCGCGGCGGTACACCCACGACATCGGCCAGCGCCGCGTGCGGCCGTAGTCGGCCCACTTGGCAGAATCAACATCGTTCATGTCGGCGATCAGCGGCGCTTGCACGGCCTGGGCGTATTGCAGCATGGTGGATGAATGCACGATGACGGCGTCGACACCGCGCCGCGCGCTGGCCTGCTTCACCCAGCGCGCCATGCCGGCGTCGCGGTAGTAGGCAACAGTCAGGGGCTTGTTGCGCAGCAGCCCCGAGAGGCTGCGCAGCCGCGCCAGCGGCGGGTGCAGGCGTGCCGCATGCAGGTCGGCGCACATGCTGCGCACCTGCGGCACATGTTTTTCGTCGCGCGCGTCGTCTATGAAAGTGCCGAGCATCAGGTGGTGCTGCGGCCCCAGATGGCGCAGCAGCTGATAGGTGTGGATCTTGTCGCCCTTGTCGGGCGGGTAGGGAATGCGGTGCGTCAGCAGCAGGATGTTGGCCATGGTCGACACGGGCGCTCAGCCGAGCCCACGCACAACCATCGGGCCCAGCCAGTTCGCCACACCCACCGGAAGCCGCCGCCAGGTGGCAATCATCAGCTTGTACTTCGCATTGCTGGGGTTGTTCTGCGGCACCGCGTCGCGTTTGTACAGCTGGTATTCGTAGTGCAGCGGCTGCGGTTCGAAGCCCCAGTTCCTTTTGAACGCATACGGCCCGGTGCCCACTTTGCTGCGCCCGTAATCGAAGGTTTTCAGGCCGCGTGCGCAGGCCTTGCGCATCAGTTCCCAGTATTTGAAGTCGTTGGCCGCCAGGTCGCGGGCGGCCAGGGCGTCGCCGGCGTAGTAGGGCAGCACCTCGTCGCGAAAGTAAAAGCTGAACACCGAGGACAGCACCGCGCCGTCGGGGCCGGTGACGGTGAGCACTTCGCAGTCGGCGCCAAATTCCTGCACCAGGCGTTCGAAATAGCGCTTGGGCATGGCCGGGGTGCCGTGCCGCAACACGTTGTCGGCGTAGACCGCAAAGAAGCGGTCCACCGTGGCGTCGATGTGGCTGATGAGGCCGTTTTTGATGCCCTTGCGCACCATGGCGCGCTGCTTGCGCGGAATGGCCAGCATGTTGGCTTCTTCGTCAGCGTGTATGTCTTTGCGGAAGGTGACATACAGGTCTTGCTGCGGCCAGTTGTCGTGGCGGCGCTGCACGTGGCGCAACTCAAGGTGCTGCACGTCCAGTTGCTCAGCCAGGCGCTGCGCCTGTGCTTCCAGCGCCGCAGCGCTGGCCTCATGCACCGCCGCGACACCGCCATACACCGCAAAGGGCAGGCTCGTCAGCGCATTGCCGAAGAGCATGGTTTTCACATGCGCCAGTGGCAACACGCCCGTGATGTGGCCACCTTCGTGCGCAAACAGGTAGTGCGTGGGATGTTTGAACACATCACGCAAGATGCGTTGCCAACCGGCGCGGTGAAAAAACGTGGCGCTGGGGCAAGACATCACAAAGTCGTCCCACGCGCGTGAACCCGCCAGGTCGTCGGCTGAAAGTAGGTCGATGGTTGGCACGCGGCTGCTCGGGTTGGGGCTCAAACGCGGCCCAGGCTCTCAGTGCGTGGCTGCGTTGGCAACCGCGGGCCGTGCCAGGAAAATCCGGTCCATGCGGTCCCACTGGAAATCGGCCAGCAGCTGCTGCAGCCGGCCCTCCATGCGCGGGATGTTGACGTAATGGCGAAAGCGCGTCTTCAAGTTGATGCCGGGCACCCGCGGCTGGCCGGCATCAATTTCCCAGGGGTGGAAATAAAAGATCGCCGGTTGTTGTTCTTGCTGGTTCACGCGCTTGAGCAACCAGCGCGACGCCGCATAAGGCAGCAGCCTGAAATAACCACCGCCACTGGACGGCAGGTTGCGCTTGCCCATGCGCACGGTGGTGACCGGAATTTCAAGCAGCCCGGCACCCACGCGGTAGGCGAAGCGTGGTGAATCGGGCATGCCGTAATGGTCGTGTTTGATGGGGTAGACGCTGCTGCTGTAGCGGTAGCCGGCGCGGTCCAGCACTTCGAAGGCCCAGAGGTTGCCCACGCCGATGGAGAAACTGGGTGCGCGGTAGCCGATGACCGGCTGGCCGCCCAAATCTTCGAGCAGTTTTTTGGCGCGGGTCACGTCTTCGGTGAAGGCGTCGCGACTCAGGTCACTGGCGCGTTCGTGGCCGTAGCCGTGGCTGGCCAGTTCGTGCCCGCCGACCACGATGCGGTGCACCAGCTGCGGGTAACGTTCGGCGATCCAGCCGAGCGTGAAAAAAGTGGCCTTGATGTTGCGCTCGGCCAGCAGCGCCAGGATGCGGTCCACATTGCGTTCGATGCGGCATTCAGCGGTGTCCCAATCGGCGCGCGCGATGTAGGGCGCAAAGGCCGAAACCTGGAAGTAGTCTTCAACGTCGATGGTCAGCGCGTTGCGCAAAAGGGGCGGTGCCATGGGCTCGATTCTTGTGAATTGCAGGGTGATCAAAAAAAGACTAGGGCTGAAGGGCATTGATCGGGGCGGCTGAACGGCAGGGCGCCCGACAAAGGCACCCGCCGTG